>CAXUIV010000543.1:0-3754 GCA_964250875.1 uncultured bacterium | reverse complement strand
TGGGATTTTTGCTGCTGCTTCTGCATGTATTCTACGAACTTGCGACGCTGGTCTGGATTCAATATTTGTCGGGTAGCTAACATACTTTCAAACCTTAAATCTCCCAGCTGCTGCTGCAAGGTTTTAACCTGGTCATGTTGCTGGCGTACCTTGTCGCTGGAGTCCGTACTGGCGATTAGAACTTGTAACTCTTGCTGCGCTTGACGCAATTGAGCGGCACGCTGGGCAATTGGGTCTTTATACTGTTTGCGAATTGCCTGCATTTGCCGAATCTGGGCTGAAGTCATGTTGAGTTCCTGAATCAATCCCTTGCGCTGGCTATGCACAAGGGGACTCTGTTGGGCTTGGGCTTTCAGTTGAGACCATTGAATTTTGGGACGAGCCAGGGTGACAGCGCCACCGACAGACAGGAGGATGAGAGCTAAAGCAGAAATACGACGTCGTAACATGGAAACTACCTTTTTATATACGTTGACTGCACACCCAATCGGTTAGTTGGTGGTTCTGGCTCTGAAAAACTATTCTGCCGCTATACTAGGACTGCTAAGGACACCATCCCAGCTACTCTCCATAAAAGCTTCAATACCGGCAAGTTCTGTGGCACTGGGCGCTACGGGCATGAGTAGGCGATGGCCTGCCCAAGCAATGACTGCTATGGCAACAGCAGTCGGCACGAGCCACAACTTTTGATGTTTAACAGGTAGACGCGGAGAAGCTGCCACTGCTGCCATCACCTGTTGCTCCAAGTCAGGTGCTGCTGGAGGAACAGCGCTTGCATGTTGACGCAAGAAGTTTACTAACCCATCATCATCGGGGAACTTTGTCATGGCTGAACTCCTTGTTGCTGGAGAAATTGCCGTAGGTTGTCGCGGGCATGGAAGAGGCGAGATTTAACGGTGCCGACGGGGATTTCCAGAATTTGAGCCACTTCTTTTTGCGGCACATCCTCCAAATCATGCAGCACCAATACAGCACGATGCTCTAAGCTTAGCTCTCGCAATCCTCGCTGCACCAGGTCCTGGTAGTGTAGCTGCATCAAGTAAGCTTCTTGGTGTGCATCCGTGTTATCAAGATTCTGGTATAGGGACTGATCGCGTTTAGCTTTGGCAAATTCCCGCCGTTGGTCAGAGGCAACGTTCCAGCTAATGCGGTACAGCCAGGTAGAAAATTGACAGGTCTGTCGTAGCTTGGGCAATCCTTTCCAGGCTCGCATGAACACTTCTTGCACCAGATCGTCTAAGCAAGAGGGACCGCAGAGTTGATACAGGGTTGACCTTACCCGTTGTTGATGGCGACGGTAGAGCTGGCGGAAACTCTGGCGATCGCCCTGTAAGCATTTGCGGACTAGGGCATTGTCTGCCTCCTGAATGGACCTGTTCGCAATTTTTTTCAGCTCATCGTCGGACACCAATTCATCGCTCCGTGGCGATAACTCGCTTTTGTCGGATTTATGGTGTAAGTAGGGTGGGCTAGGAGGGTACTGGCGAATCCCCTTCAGAGATTGAAACAACACATCTGCTGTTATGTCTGACACCTATATAAACTCCCTCATTTATTGGCGTATCTTTTTAGACCTCACTGACGGGAAAAAGGTTCAGAAATGATCACTAAAAGGCACACCAACTTAATTAAACGACAGCTCCACCCTCACCTTCTTCGCCAACCGCTCCCGCATGACATCAAACACGCTCTGCTGCCCCGGTAGAGTTATCTCGCCCTGCACTAACATGTCTGACTGTAGACGCATCGGTTGACCACCCACCTCTAAGAACGGCTGCTGCAACTGGATTTTGGCTGGAAAAGCATAGTAAGGGCGTGTCGCTGCTGGTGGCACGGCACTAGACCCAACCGATACCAACTTACCCTGAATACTGCCTAGCTCCCGATTGGGCCAAGCCGTAATCCTCACATTCACATCCATTCCCGGTTTAACCAGTCCCAAATCCTGATCTTTAAGCAATACAGAGGCGACCCAACTGTCGTTGGGGACAATCGTCAGTAGATGCTGATTGGCAGTGGCTGTAGATCCTGGTGCTGATGGTAAATCAAACACTGCACCCGCTACTGGCGATCTTAATTGCTCCTGCGGTCCTTGCTCCCGTAACTCTGCCTCAATTTCGGCTATTCGGGTTTGATTTTTCTGTTGCGCTTGCCTCAGGGCGGCATCGATTTGAGTAAGTCGTTTCTGATTTTGTGTAACTTTATTCACGACGCTCTGTGCAGCGAGAGCGAGGGTGCTTTGTAGCTGTTGTCGGGCTGTAGCGATCGCCTCGTCGGTAGACCGTTGTTGTGCCTGTAGTCGGTCAACTGCTGCCTGATTACTCAACACCTCTTGCTGCTGGTGTTGGTACTGCTGCCGTGGCACTGATACATCCTGAGCCTGAGTCAACTGCTGTAAGATATCCTGATTTAACGCCAGGAGCTTTTGCGCCGCTGCCAGTTTCTCCTGTCCTTGATGAAGCTGTTTTTCCGACTCCTGCATCTGCGAACGGGCGGCAGCAGCCTGCGACTGCAATTCTGGAGTGCTAGCTGCTAGTAGCCGCTGCTGGTTGTCGGCATCACTTGCCATTTGATCCGTTACTAGCGCCTGGTAATACTGGTTCTCCTTTACGAGTTCCGCCCTGAGCTTGGGCAGTGAGGCTGCATCTGCATCGTCTGCTGGATATCCCTTCAGCGCCTGCTCATAAATCTGATTCTCTTGCAGCAGACGTGCTTTTTCCTGTTGCAGAGATGCTACGTCCATCACTGGTGCTACAGACTTAAACTTGAGTAGAGACTGCTCTGCTGTCACAGTATCCCCGTTGTGTACCTGAATCTCCTCTACTACCCCAGCACCGGGTGCGGAAATTTGCCTTTCTGCGCCTTGCTGTTCCAATTTGCCCGTCACCACCACCCGCTGGTCGAACCGCGCTAGCGCTGCCCAAATCCCAACACCGATACCTGCTGCTACAACGAGTCCAGCAAAGACTTGCGCCCAGAAAACTGGCCGATTTAGAACTATGACTCGTTCCAATTCCGAATCTGCATTTCTAGTAGGGGCATCAAATAGCTTTGGTGATGACACAGCCCGCGTCCTCCATGTGGGGGTAGGTATGCCGCTATTATGCCGCACTGGCAGGTTGATATTTGGTATCTTTTGAAAAGATATAGGTCTCCCTCTAGGAATTCTGGTGTGGACAGATGAGGGGTTGCAGTGTCATGCTAGCGGTGATATGGCTCAAGCAACCCCTGTCTCTAATGGCCCAGTCGGACCAGCCTGAAAATAAATCTCCAGAGTGCTTGTATATGCAGCTCCAAGGATTTCCAGTCCAGCCAAAAGGGTTGCTGGATAGAATTCTGCAATTCAGGCCGAGTGCCACTAAGCTAGTTAACATTCATTTGACTATTCAATTTAATGAACAGTGGTTGTCGCTGCCGAGTGGTCGCGTCAAGTTCGGCTTAAAAGCTGGAGAACTCAAGCTAAAGCTGGAGAATGGTGAGATTTCCCGAACATCTAGTGAGTTAAATGGTTTCTTGTCACTCTCTCAAACAGAGAGCCAAAGGCGGGCAGGCAGCGAGCCGAGCAGTGCAGAGGTAGCTGAAACTGGAGCTACAGAAGTAATGACCAAGGGATCAGAGGAAAATCCGGTCTGGGTTTTTCAAGCGAAGACGGATCGGCCAGTTTTGAGAGGATCAACTCGAAATGTCAGGCTGGGAACCTTGAATGTGAGTGCAAGGCCCTGTCGTGTAGCAGCAACTTTTGAAGTCTCGCTAA
>CAXUIV010000542.1:0-3761 GCA_964250875.1 uncultured bacterium | reverse complement strand
CTTTTTATCCAACAACCAGAACGCGATGAAAAAAGGCATTCCTGGTCTGAATGCGCCTAAATAAGTCCATGATAAAAGACAGGCTGCATCTATCCTTTCCTGCTGGTTTGGGCATTTTCTGTCTGATCGCCCAGAGTACTGTAGCAGAAACGTCTGTGCCTACTATCAGCCCTAAAGTTGTAGCTACTGACGTGATAACGGCAAGACGCGCTCCAGATGCTCCGCCTGTGCTGCCCCCACAGGGGAGGTTACACTCATTCATATCTGAATGTACACTCTCCTCAGCACAGGAACAGCATTCCTGCACAGCAGCACAGAAAAGCATTCCTACAGTTGGGTCTGTACTTACTGCCAGTGAGGGGCAAGAAATTGATAGTGATGACCCAATGGCGCAAGTCACGTCTGTGTCTCAGCTGAGAGATGTGCAACCAACTGATTGGGCTTTCCAAGCACTACAGTCTCTAGTCGAGCGCTATGGTTGCATCTCTGGGTATCCGGATCGGACTTACCGGGGCAACCGCTCGCTAACACGATATGAGTTTGCTGCTGGGTTAAACGCCTGTTTGCAGCGGGTTAACGAATTGATTGCGGCAGCTACTTCTGACTTGGTGCGTAAAGAAGATTTAGCCACGATCGAGCGGCTACAGAAGGAATTTGCCCCAGAAATTGCTACAGTGCGAGGTCGTGTGGATACGTTAGAGGCACGTACAGCTCAACTGGAGGCCAATCAGTTTTCTACGACTACCAAGCTGCTGGGTCAAGCCATTATTGCCCCAAATGCAGGTGGCTTCAGCGGCAGACGCATGATTGCCCCCACAGGTGCAGTCATCACCAATCGGCAGCCAAGTGCCACCTTTCTTTATCGAGCCGACATAGATCTAAACACCAGCTTTAACGGCACAGATTTGCTGAAACTTCGCTTGGACTCATTACCCGACCTTGGTAGAGATAATGCTGGGGGATTTCTACAACCTAACTTCGGCAGTACGTTGGAGTTTACAGTGCGAGGTTACCCCAAACAGGAGTCTTGGAGTCTCCCGACTCTACTACACATTTAATCCAGTAAAGGATCTGAGTCTCACCCTTGGTCCATCAATCGTCACAACCGACTTTGTGGACATCAATAGCTACGCTGGTGATGACTTTGGCGTTGTGGACTTTGAGACTCTGGCATTAGTCAACGACCTGCTTCTCTTCCCTATCTTTGGACCGACACCAGGAGCTGTCCTCAACTGGAACCCAGGACAGGGGCCATTCAAAGCGCGGGCCTTGTATGCGGCGGGAGATGGAGCCGATCCTAAGCCCAATAACAACCAGATGGTTAACAGTGTGTTCGGTCCCAGCAGTCTGCTGTATCCCGAAGCGAGTGGCAGTCGTGGCTTGTTTGGAGATCCTTTTCAGGGTACGTTCGAGCTGGAGTATTCCCCCTCTAAAGCCTTCGCCTTGAGGCTTCAGTACAGCGGTGGAAAAGTTTTTGCTGGCCGGTTTGATGTATTTGGGGCTAATTTTGAGCTAGCACTGAACCAAAAATTTGCTGTTTTTGGGCGTTACGGCTATGGCAGCTACAATGACACAATCTTCGGTAATATCAACCCTAACTACTGGATGGCTGGTGTTTCCTTTCGAGATCTATTTGCCCCCGGTGCTTCGGCTGGTATTGCTGCTGGACAGCCATTCATCGATAGTGCTGTGGGCAATGCTACTCAAACCAATGTTGAGGCGTTCTATAATTTTCCGGTTAGTGATAACATTCGGGTTACTCCTTTAGTACAGGCGATCATCCATCCTTCTAATCAAAATGCTAACGGCACGATTGTTACTGGCACTTTACGAACGGTATTTTCCTTCTAAAGGGTGCTTAGTGGCAATGTATATGATTTTTATTCCCCTCTGGGTTCGGCATGGATTCCATTCTGCACGTCTGCCTGCCCGTGACCTCTACCTGAAGGCAGTATGAATTACAGACAGAATGCGTAGACAATAAGGCGCAATTGTGAAGGTCGGGAGTCCAAGCGACACACCAGTTCATCAACCAATACAGTAAAGGAGACAGAGCGTGAAACTGGAAGGTAAGACAGCGCTGGTGACTGGCAGCAGCCAAGGAATTGGTCAGGCGATCGCTGTTCGTCTCGCTGAGGAAGGGGCAGATATTGTAATCGACTATCGCAGCCATCCAGAGGGAGGTCAGGAGACTCTAGCTAAAGTGGAAGCCGCTGGACGCAAAGGTATTGTGGTTAAGGCAGATTTGGGTGTAGTTGATGATATTCGTCAGCTCATCAACCAAGGCATTCAACAATTCGGCAAGCTGGATATTCTGGTGAACAACGCTGGTTTGGAAAAGCGAGCTGATTTCTGGGCGGTGACAGAAGCCGACTATGACAGCGTTATTAATGTCAACCTCAAGGGCGTATTCTTCATCACTCAAGCAATGGTACAGCACTTGATAGAGACCAAGCGGCCTGGAAAAATCGTCAACATCAGCTCAGTGCATGAGGAGCTACCCTTTCCTCACTTCACATCGTACTGTGTTAGCAAGGGCGGAGTGAAGATGATGATGCGCAACTTAGCGGTAGAGTTAGGGCCACACGGAATCACAATCAATAACGTCGCTCCGGGCGCGATTGAGACGCCGATCAATACCAATCTGCTGAATAACCCGGCAGAGCTGGGGGCTTTGCTTAAGAATATACCCCTGGGTCGTCTGGGTCAGACTAAGGATGTAGCCAGTGTAGTTGCCTTTCTGGCTTCACCGGATGCTGACTACGTGACAGGCACGACCATGTTTGTGGATGGTGGACTGCTCTGGAACTATCAGGAACAGTAGACTGCTGTTTTTAAGTAGGGTTTGTGGTGTTAACCCTACCATTCCTCGCACCAAAACACGGATGTAGAGACGTAGCATGCTACGTCTCTACACGTCTGCACGATCAGAATCCAAAATCTAAAATCCAAAATCCAAAATTGATATGACTCAAGAAGAATCAAGATTGGCAGCAGAGCGCGATCGCACGGCCTACTGGAAGCGATGGGGACCCTATTTAAGTGAACGGCAGTGGGATACAGTCCGGGAAGATTATAGTCCTAGTGGTGAAGCTTGGGATTTTTTCCCGCATGATCATGCCCGTTCTCGTGCCTACCGCTGGGGCGAAGATGGAATTGCGGGAATCTCTGACAACCATCAGCGAATGTGTTTTGCCATTGCTTTGTGGAACGGCACAGACACAATTTTGAAAGAGAGGATGTTTGGGTTAACAGGGAGTGAAGGCAATCACGGGGAAGACGTCAAAGAGTATTACTTCTATCTAGACAATACTCCGACACATTCCTATATGAAATATTTATACAAGTATCCGCAAGCGGCTTTTCCTTATACCCAACTTGTTGAAGAAAACAGACGCAGAGGTCGCGAGGGCTTTGAGTTTGAGTTACTTGATACAGGCATTTTTGCCGATGGTCGCTACTTTGATGTTTTCGTAGAGTATGCCAAGGCTTCACCCGAAGATGTGCTAATTCAGGTTAGCATCAGCAATCGAGGGCCAGAAGCAAAAACTTTGCATTTGCTGCCGACGCTGTGGTTTCGCAACACATGGTCTTGGGACTCTAGTCAAGAAAAACCTGCTCTCAAAGTGTTTAAATCTGATGCTGACTACAGCGTTATTGAAGCTTTAGAGGCGACATTGGGAGAGCGATGGCTGTACTGTGAAGGGGCAGATGAACTGCTATTTACTGAAAATGAAACTAATGATGAAAGACTATTTGGT
>CAXUIV010000541.1:0-3762 GCA_964250875.1 uncultured bacterium | reverse complement strand
CCTCCCCACCTCCCCATTTCCCCATTTCCTACAGAACTAGCTCCAGCACACAGAGCCTGGTTAAAAATTCCCCAACCAACCAGACCTCCAGCTAACCACTGCGATCTCTTCACACTTCACTCCTAACCAAGTTAGACTGAGAACTATTAATTCACTAAGGCCGGTTTCGACTCCTGATTCACGCTTTGAGAAGACCCTTGAGTACCCAACTGAATCAGCTCAACCTTGTATGCATCCGGATCTTCAACAAAAGCAATAACCGTCGAACCGTGCTTCATCGGTCCTGGCTCTCGCACCACTTTACCGCCTCTGGCTCTAATTTCCTCACAAGTAGCGTAAATATCATCGACGCCAATAGCAACGTGACCGTAAGCATCGCCCAGGTCATACTCCTCTACATCCCAGTTATAGGTTAGTTCTAAAACTGTACTGTCCGACTCAGAGCCATAACCCACAAAAGCAAGGGTAAATTTGCCGCCTGGATAGTCTTTCTGACGCAGTAACTTCATCCCCAGCATTTCGCAGTAAAACTTAAGGGACGCCTCCAGATTACCCACCCGCAGCATAGTGTGTAGTAAGCGCATGTTTAACTCCCAATAAACTTCTTCTAATTTTTAGAGATCGAATGGATTGGGGCATGGGGCATAGCGCATGGGACATAGGGCATGGGATAAATTTTTCCTTTGTCCTTTACTAAATCCCTTGCAAAAGTTACCTTCTTTGCACCCTCGGCTAATGCGAGAGCAGAAAAAGTTGTTTACGCAAGAATAACCCCACACCCCATGCCCTTTGCCCTTTGCCCTTTGCCCTTTGCCCCAAATCAGTAGACATCTTTAATGTCACTGTCAAGAGTCCAATAGGCCCTTATCCTAACAATCAAGTAAACCCAAGGTACTACAGATGATGATTGACACCCTAGAAACCATTATTGAGAACATTGTTGCTAGAGAAATTCTTGACTCGCGTGGACGTCCCACAGTTGAAGCTGAAGTCCATTTGGTCAGTGGTGTTGTGGGAGTTGCTCAAGTTCCTAGCGGGGCCTCTACTGGCACATTTGAAGCCCATGAGCTGCGGGATGGCGACAAAAGCCGCTACGGGGGGAAAGGGGTACTGAAGGCAGTGGAGAACGTGGAGGAGAAAATTACTCCAGCGCTATTGGACCTGGATGTACTCAACCAAGAACTGATAGACCGCACGATGATTGCGCTAGATAGTCCCAACAAAGCTCAGCTGGGTGCTAACGCTATTTTGGCGGTTTCGCTAGCGGCAGCTAAAGCTGGTGCAGCATCGTTAGGACTACCGCTTTACCGCTATCTAGGCGGCCCTTTATCCAACTTACTCCCAGTGCCGTTAATGAATGTCATTAACGGTGGTGCCCACGCCGCTAACAATGTAGATTTTCAGGAGTTCATGATTGTGCCTGTGGCAGCTAGCTCGTTTCGAGAGGCGTTGCGCTGGGGAGCAGAGGTGTTTACGTCCTTGAGCAATGTTTTGGCCGATAAAGGATTATTGACTGGCGTCGGAGATGAAGGTGGTTTTGCGCCTAACCTGGAGTCAAATCAAGCGGCTTTGGAGTTGCTGCTGATCGCCATTGAGCAGGCTGGGTACAAACCAGGAGAAGAAGTGGCTCTAGCTCTAGACGTGGCGGCTAGTGAGTTTTACAAAGACGGTCAATACGTCTACGACGGTACAGCTCACACACCCGCTGAGTTAGTGAATTATCTGACAGAGCTAGCTGG
This sequence comes from uncultured bacterium, assembly GCA_964250875.1. Taxonomy (GTDB): domain Bacteria; phylum Cyanobacteriota; class Cyanobacteriia; order Cyanobacteriales; family Chroococcidiopsidaceae; genus CAXUIV01. The sequence continues at coordinate 2,023 of CAXUIV010000541.1, read as the reverse complement.
TAAATATCCCATTGTTTCTATTGAGGATGGCTTGCAAGAAGAGGACTGGCAGCATTGGCAGTTGCTGACACAAAAGACGGGCGATCGCACCCAGTTGGTGGGAGATGACTTATTTGTGACTAACGTCAGTCGCTTGCGTAAGGGTATTCAGCAGCAAGCTGGCAATGCCATCTTGATTAAGCTCAATCAAATTGGCTCTCTGACTGAGACTCTAGAAACCATTGATCTAGCGACCCGCAACAGTTTCCGCTCAATCATCAGCCATCGTTCTGGGGAAACTGAAGACACCACAATCGCCGATCTAGCCGTAGCAACTCGCGCTGGTCAAATCAAAACCGGATCCCTCTGCCGCAGTGAACGGGTAGCGAAATACAATCGGCTGCTGCGAATTGAGGATGAACTAGGCGAGTGTGCAGTTTATGCGGGCGCTGTTGGGTTAGGACCAAAGTAGGAGTGAATTTTGAGTTTTGAGTTAAAGAAGTTAAGAAGTTTTAAGTTAATGCTAGTTTTTACTTCCTCAATTCAAAATTCAAAATTTCATGGATAAAACCCTAACCGAGGCAATCCCAACGTCTCTTCCCAGCCCATCATCAAGTTCAAACACTGGATGGCTTGTCCTGCTTGCCCTTTGATCAAGTTGTCAATGACTGACATGACAATTACCCGTCCAGTGCGCCGATCAACTTCGATCCCGATGTAACAAAGGTTTGAACCGCAAGCCCACTTCGTTTGAGGATAGACGCCGCTTTCACACACTGTCACCCAAGGTGAGTTGCGGTAGAAGGCAGTATAAATTGTGAGTAAGTCCTCTCGTACCAGACCTGGGTCCCGCAGCGTAGCGTACACTGTTGCTAAAATGCCGCGCACCATCGGAACGAGGTGAGGGGTGAATTGCACCAGAACCTCGTGACCGGCTAGATCGCTACAAACCTGCTCAATCTCTGGGGTATGGCGATGGTGAGCAACGCCATAGGCTCCGAAAGAGTTATCAGCCTCAGCCAGCAACAGGCTGATTTTTGCCTGTCGTCCACCGCCAGAGGTGCCAGATTTAGCGTCGATAATTGCGGTCTCCGGTACGATTAACCCTTGCTTTAGCAGTGGCGAAAGCGCCAATAGACTGGCGGTAGGGTAGCATCCAGGGCAGCCAATTAGAGTTGCTTCAGCAATGCGATCGCGGTACAGTTCCGGTAAACCATAAACGGCTGTTGCCGCTACCTGCTCATCAGTTCGCTCTTTGCCGTACCAAGCCTTGTAGGTGTTCAAATCAAAAAAACGGTAGTCGGCTGAGAGGTCCAGTACTTTACATCCTTGCTCCACCAACGTCGGTGTCATCTCACAGGCAAGACCATTTGGTAAAGAGAGAAATACGACCTGACAGCGATCGGCGATTGTTTTTAGATCTACCGGCTCTACCTGCTGTTTAACTGAATGAGCTAGGTGAGGGTAAAGGTCTGAAAAAGGTTTTCCCGCGCTACTCTCGCCACCCAAATAAACAAGCTCAACCCCTGGGTGATCCATCAGGAGCCTTACCAGTTGCACCCCCCCATACCCCGACGCGCCAACAATTCCAACCGGCACGCGCCCCATATCGCCCATGAGCTTTAATCCTTGTAAACTTTTGGTTGGTTAAAACGGTTCAACTTTCGCTGCATTATAGTACTAAAAGTCAGCTTTGGTTTGGAGTTCGGGGTTCGGAGTTCAAAGTGCTGAGTAAGGAGTTGTCGAGTAGGGGGTGCAGGATGTGGGGTTAGAGAGTGGGGATCGTAAATTGGCTTACGAAATTTAATCACGACGTCTTTGTTCTCCTACTCCGAACCCCGAACTCCGAACTCAGCTAAGATCTATAGATAGGGTACGCTTTAAAAAACTTTACAATCTATTAACTTGAACTTATTTGTGGAACCGCCTCAAACTGCTTTAACACAACCCTTCCAGTTTGATTCGATTGAATCGGCTTTAGCAGAACTCAAAGCTGGTCACTCGATAGTGGTGGTCGATGATGAGAGCCGGGAAAACGAGGGGG
>CAXUIV010000540.1:0-3762 GCA_964250875.1 uncultured bacterium | reverse complement strand
GTGATGATGCCTGGAATGAATGGCTTTGAAATCTGCTGTCAACTACAGGCAAATTCTACCACAAAAGATATTCCCATTATATTCATGACCGCTCTTTCTGATACAGCCGATAAAGTCCAAGGTTTAAGTATGGGAGCTGTCGATTACATTACTAAACCGTTTCAGCAAGCAGAAGTGTTAGCTCGGATTAAACTCCACTTGAAGCTGCGACAACTGAATTTAGAGTTAATTCAGCAAAAGGAGCAACTGGAAGGACGTGTATGCGAACGAACTACCCAATTGCAAAAGGCACTGGCAGAAATCCAGGAAGCTCATACCGAGCTACAGAAGACGCTGACAGAACTGCAAGAAGCTCATGTCGAGCTGCAACAAACTCAACTACATTTAGTTCAAAGTGAAAAAATGTCCTCTATTGGGCAGCTCGTAGCAGGTGTTGCCCACGAAATCAATAATCCAGTTGGCTTTATTGCAGGCAACTTGCAGCCCTTTCAAGAATATGTTCAAGATTTGTTTAATCTTATAGACCTCTATCAGCATCACTATCCCACTCCCGTTGCCGCAATTCAAGAAGAGATTGAAGCCGCCGACTTAAGATACATGCGGGACGATTTGCCCCGTCTCCTGGCTTCAATGAAGGAGGGTAGCGATCGCATCCGGGATATCAGTATCAGCTTACGAACTTTTTCCAGAGCAGATAGCGATCACCGAGTTCCCTTCAATATTCATGAAGGTATCGACAGTACCATTCTTATCCTCAAACATCGCCTCAAAGCCTTGGAGCATCGCCCTGCCGTTAAGATAATAAGACAATATGATGAAGTGCCCCTCCTGGAATGTTTCCCCGGACAACTCAATCAGGTATTTATGAATATCATTGCCAATGCCATTGATGCTCTGGAAGAGGGCATGGGGCGTTGGGCATTGGGCATTGAGCAAGTGAAACATTCTACTCCTTTCCCTGATCCTTACATTCAGATTCGCACCGAAGTATTAGGCTGCGATCAAGTAATGATTTGGATTGCTGATAACGGCTCTGGTATGTCAGCAAAGGTGCAGCAGAAAGTTTTCGATCATTTATTCACCACCAAGTCTGTAGGCAAAGGAACAGGTTTGGGCTTGTCAATTGCCAAGCAGATTGTAGAGGATAAGCATGGGGGGAAGATCAGCCTTGTGTCGGAGCTAGGTAGGGGAACTGAATTTGCAATTCAGATTCCGATACAGCCCACGATGCTCGCATAGAGCAGTAAACCCTCACCCTTCACCCTTATACTTTTGGCTTGCGTCGGGACTTGAGCGAACGATCCTTTCTCCCAACCAATCCGAGGGAATTCAAGATTCCACGACGTTGGCGATCGCTCTTGTTTTTCGTGTCCTTCTGTTTAGCAAGAATCTCAGCCCCAGCCAGGTTAGGAGTACTACCCTTAGCGACGTCAACTTGCTGCTGATTCTTAGGCTGTTCCTTCGTCTTCCACCAGGCAACTGTCCAGCCGCCAGCTAGTCCCCCTGCTGCACCTAACAAAATGCTCAAGCGTACAGGATAGCGTAGTAATAAAAAGCACGCTAGAAAAAATAACCAGTACTTTAGTCCGGCTGAGATGCCTTCAGAGAAATCAACAGTTTTTTGTTGGTTGCCACTATCTGCTTTTGCCATAGAACTCTGGCAGTTGTGCCTCTAAGGGTTGGGTTGTATCTAAAGATTTTACATAAGGTTGCTCTGTTTCGGTGAAGGGTTCAGCTGCTGCTTGTTGCGACTCCAGCAAGTCAGCAGTGGCATCAGCAATGTCGCCAGTACGGCTTTGCAGACGCGATCGCAGCACCTCGGTGGGGGCACTACAGTGGAGAATTTGCAGCTCTAGCTGGTGGAACTCAGCCTGAGAAATTGCCTCCTGTCTCAAGTTCTGCCGATCATGCTTGGCATCTAGGATGACTGGAAACCCCTGATTTGCTAGCGTAATTCCCAACTCCAGTAGCCCTCCGTAGGTCTTCTGACTCATCGTCGGTGTGTAAAGTTCAGCCCCACCTCGCTGCTCCAGTGGCACTCCAGCTAGATGTTTTCGTACCGCATCTGAGCGGATGTGAATTGCTGCCAACTCGCGGGCTAACTGCCGCGCCACCGTACTCTTACCAGAACCCGATAAACCCGACATTAAAATCAGTCTGCCTCGACGGGGTTTCGTGTACTGCCAAGCCTGCTGATAGTACTGGGCTGCTGTGGCGGCAGCTTCCTCTTTGACGGCAGCTGGGATCGATGGGTCATCAAGCAAAAAAGAATTCACCTTCGCCCGTACATAAGCCTGACGACTCAAGTACAAAGGCAGGACCTGTAACCCCTCCCAGTCTCCCGTTTGTTCCACATACGTGTTTAGAAAAGCGTTGCCTAAGTCTTGCCGCTGCCGTGCCTCCAAGTCCATGACGGTGAAAGCGACGTCGTACATGACATCGACGAAGCGAAATGGCTCATTGAACTCAATGCAGTCGAACAGCAAAATTTTGTCTTGCCATAGACAAATATTTCTGAGGTGCAAATCTCCATGACACCCACGAATCCAGTTATTTTGCACTCTGCTCGCAAAGAGTTCGGGTTTTTGAGCGAAAAACTCATCTGTGTATTCCTTTGTTTCCTCAAACTGTGATTGCGTTTGGGGACCACCGATATATTTCTCTGTTTGCGCGTAATTCTCATCAAACGCCGCCCGAACTCTGTCAACTGCGCCAAAGGTACGAATATAGTCACTGGTTTCAGCTTTGGCGTGGTACTGTGCTACCACCCGCCCTAGCTCTTCTAAATGAGTAGCCTCCAGTTCCCCTCGTTCAAACATGGCAACAAACAGTGTCTCTTGAGGAAATTGGTGCATCTTCAGAGCGTATTCCACCACTTGTTCCCCACCCAAATGGTATTGGTCTCCAGTCTGACTGATGGGCAATACCTCTATGTAAATTTCCGCAGCCCCACGTTGATTCAGCCGCAGTTCCTCACCACAAAAGTGCTGTCGCTTGTCCAAGGTGGAAAAGTCCAAAAAGCCAAAGTTCACTGGCTTCTTTAACTTGTAAGCATAATCCCCAGTTAGAAATACGTAGGAAATGTGCGTCTGAATCAACTGGATTGGTTCTGTCACCGGGTGAGGATAAAATCCCGGCTGCAACATCTGCTGAATTAAGGGGGGAGCATCTGTCATTTTTGTTACCTGGTACCGGCATTCCCGCTCGTATTGTATTCGATATTATGAGTCTTCCCATCCTTGCTAAAAAAGCTAGGGAATGCCGCTACCTTGTTATCGGTTGTTGTTTGCATTACCAATAACCAATAACCAACAACCAACAACTAGCAACCTTCTTACGCCTGCGTGTTCGCCTCTCCCGCTGCTACCGCTTCAGCATCACCTTCAGCGGTTACTTGAGATTGCACAACGGTAACGACGGCTCGGTCTGGCTCACCTAGAGCTACGATACCCTCTGGCAATACAAGTTGATGTACGTATAGAGTGTCCTTGACGTGCATCTGAGAAATATCTATCTCAATTACTTCTGGAATGTTGTCTGGGGCACACTGCACTTGCAGCTGCGTTAGTACCGGGTCTAATACGCCACCTTCTAGCTTGACACCTGGAGCTTCTCCAATGAACTGGAGGGGCACTTCAATGGTGAGGCTGTCCTGAGACGCCACTGCAAAGAAGCTAAGGTGGTAGGGCCAACCCTTCGCCGGATGAATTTGAACCTCCCGCAGGAGAGTGCTGCCGCGCCAGGGAATATCGGAAATGCTGA
>CAXUIV010000539.1:0-3779 GCA_964250875.1 uncultured bacterium | reverse complement strand
ATGGGGCATAGGGCATGGGGGAGCCAAGGCCGTGGGCGGGTCTCCCGACTTGAGGTCATTGGCGTCATGGGGCATGGGAAGTCCTTATCCAGCCAGCATTTCGTCTATAAGTTTCAGTATTCTAGCAAACCAGCTAATTAAACTTGAGGGCGAATTTACGGATAAATATAGAATGGAACGCAACGAACCAAGTTACACTCAAACATGTAATATTGGGGACGGCGTACGGAACTAGCTAGGCTGCCGCTGTTTACTCTGCTTAACAATCAGCAAACAGTTCCTGCCATCAGCACCACGTTCATAGGTGACACAGTCTGGCAACCGTCGTAGCAAGAACCAACCATAACCTCCTTCTGAAAGCAGGGTACCAGGCTCAGGTTCTTTTAATTCATCTGGATTAAAAGGTTTACCCCGATCCCAAATCCGGATCTCCAGCCGGTCGTCCCATAAAGCTAGGTCAATATCTATGGGAGTCTCTGGAGGGAGATCTTTGTGAGCATGACGAACGGCGTTAGTGAACCCTTCGTCTAGTGCTAATTTGAGGCGATCGCAAAGATGACTTTCTGACCAGGAAAGTAGGGAAAGATATTGACGGCAGAATTGTTCAAACCAGTATAAGACCTGATTTAGGACTGCCAAATCGCTATTTACTTGGAGATGGTCTTGCTTCAACATTCCGCTCCTAAAAATCTAAACAAAGCTGTAGAAAACTCAACTTATCTAGACACGCAAACCGAGCAGTGTTGTCTGCGATTGAATTGAGGAAATACCGCTTGAAAACACAGTTGTCTTTCGCAGAGTTACTAAGGCTAACGCCTGTTAAAGTTTTTCACTAGCGCAGTCGCACTCTGTGAAAAACCCACAGGCGTCAGAGCGCTATCCCGTAGATAACTTAGAAAAGACCCAGTGTCAAGGATTTGTCAATGGGGAAGGTAGCACCAATGCCCAACCATAGGGTAATTAGAGTGCCAATTAGGAACAGCGTCGTCGCAACTGGGCGACGGAAGGGGTTCTGGAACTTGTTGATATTCTCGATAAAAGGAATAGCTATGAGTCCCAAAGGTACGGAGGCCATTGCGACAACTCCGAGGAGTTTGTTAGGAACGGTCCGGAGGATCTGGAATACGGGATACAGATACCACTCTGGCAGAATTTCTAAAGGAGTGGCAAAAGGGTTTGCTGGTTCGCCAACACTGGCTGGGTCTAACACTGAGAAGGCGACGATGCAAGCTCCAGTTCCCAAAATCACAACAGGGAAGATATACAGCAGGTCGTTAGGCCAAGCTGGTTCACCATAGTAGTTGTGACCCATGCCTTGGGCAAGTTTCTCACGTAGTTTTGGATCGGCTAGATCGGGTTTTTTTAGCGTTCCCATTGTCTTTGTCTGTTTTCCTTCTGAAGGTAATTCAAAACATCTATCCAACTTTACAGTAGTCAGATCAACTGACTCGGCTGGAGCGATAGGTGGGATGAAATCTCATCTCCCCATCGCCCCATCTGCTATTCAGCATTACAACGGACCGGAAATGCCTTGCTTGCGGATCATCAAGAAGTGCAGCAGCATGAAGACGGCAATCAGCCAAGGCAGCACGAAGGTGTGGGCGCTGTAGTAGCGAGTCAGTGTTGCTTGGCCCACACTTGAACCGCCACGCAGCAGATCAGCAATGGTGGTACCGACGATAGGAATAGCTTCCGGTACACCGCTAACGATCTTCACAGCCCAGTAGCCAACCTGGTCCCAAGGCAGTGAATAACCAGTGACACCAAAGGAAACTGTAATCACAGCCAGCAGGACACCTGTAATCCAGGTGAGTTCGCGGGGCTTTTTGAAACCACCCGTCAGGTAAACTCGGAAGGTATGGAGGATCATGACCAGCACCATCATGCTAGCGGACCAGCGGTGGATGGAGCGGATGAGCCAGCCGAAGTTAACATCGGTCATCAGCGCCTGCACAGAAGCATAAGCGTCTGTAACCGTTGGATGGTAGTAGAACGTCATCGCGAATCCAGTGGCAAACTGGATTAAAAAGCAAACCAGGGTGATCCCGCCGAAGCAATAGAAGATGTTGACATGGGGAGGGACATACTTGCTAGTAACGTCTTCAGCCAGTGCCTCAATCTCCAGGCGCTCCTCAAACCAGTTGTACGCTTTAGTGTCGGTAATCTGCTTAATAAACATGAACTAAGAGTTCCTGAAGGTTCCTGAAAATTATTGCGGTTATTGAAACTCCCTATTTTACCAGCGGTATGGCAAGCATTAGGGTATTTAGAGCTAGCTTGAGTAAGCCTTTCAGCAAAGGACTTACACTCTCACTCGCGTCCAGTTTCGGGTTGCCCCAGTTTCGTCAACTGTTAAATGTGCCCTCGTCCCCAACCGCGTTCAGCTGTTGGTTCCTACTACACCTATTCTATAAAAAAAGTAACATAGTCCACAGGGCGATTTCACTATGTTGGGCAGCTAGCTGATCGAGTTTTTATGGTTAAGGGTGATTTTGTGATGAATTGGCAAAAACGTGTTCTCCGAGTTGGACTCTTAGTAGCGCTGTCAATACTGGTCGTGCTGGGTTGTTGGACCGAACCAGCTACAGCTCTAACTGACCAGCAAAAGCTGGTATCTGAAGCTTGGCGGATCGTCAACCGCGCTTACCTGGATGACACATTCAATCATCAGAACTGGGCGGCGGTAAGGCAAAATGCCCTCAAGCAGCCTCTCCAGAACCAGGAGGCAGCCTACGTAGCCATTCAACAAATGCTGGCTGGTTTGGACGAGCCTTTCACTCGATTGTTGAAACCAGAGCAGTATCGCAGCCTACAAGTCACCACTTCTGGTGAACTGATGGGGGTAGGGTTGCAAATTGCCCTTAATGCCAAGACAGGTCAGTTAGAGGTCGTGGCCCCAATTGCTGGTTCCCCTGCTGACAAGGCTGGGATTCGCCCGCGCGATCGCATTCTTCAAATCAACAGCGTCTCGACAGCCGAACTCACCCTGGATGAGGCCGCTGTCCGCATGCGCGGCCCTATAGGTAGCGGTGTCAACCTTACAATAGAGCGGGATGGTGAGGAGGCAAGCGAGATTAAGCTGGTGCGCGATCGGATCGCCCTTAACCCTGTAGTGGCAGAATTGCGTACCCCCACTCAGGGAACACCGATTGGCTACATTCGCCTCAGTCAGTTTAATGCTAATGCGGCCACAGAACTGGCCCATGCGATCGCTCGGTTGGAGAAGCAGGGTGCCGACGCCTATATCCTTGATCTCCGCAGTAATCCGGGTGGTTTGCTGCAAGCAGGAATCGAAATCGCCCGACTCTGGTTAGATCGCGGCACAGTTGTTTACACCGTTAATCGGCAAGGCAGTTTGGGTAGCTTTGATGCGAATGGAGCAGCTTTGACGCACGACCCATTAGTCGTTCTGGTTAATCGAGGCACTGCTAGCGCCAGCGAGATTTTAGCTGGGGCACTGCAAGATAACGGTCGCGCTCAACTCGTAGGAGAAACCACCTTCGGCAAAGGCTTGATTCAGTCCCTATTTGAGCTGTCGGATGGCTCTGGATTGGCTGTCACTGTCGCCAAGTACGAAACTCCCAATCACCGGGATATCAACCGTTTAGGCATTACACCAGACCGCATTGTTCCTCTAGAGTCTATTCCCTACGACCAAGTGGCAACAGAAACCGACACTCAATATCAAGCAGCGGTGGAGCTATTAAGAACTAGTTCGGTAGTGGCGGGGGCAGCTTGAGGGAACTGAGGGGCTGAGGGGGCTGAGGGGGCGCTTTAGA
>CAXUIV010000538.1:0-3786 GCA_964250875.1 uncultured bacterium | reverse complement strand
ACTCAGTACTCCGCACTTTTATGGCTTATAAAGTCGGTTTGCTGGGACTTGGGACGGTGGGCACTGGCGCAGTTCAACTGTTACTGGACTTGCCTGGGCGTCACCCATTGTTACAGGAGTTAGAAGTATACAGAGTGGGGGTGAGATCGCTTGATAAATCCCGTGCTGTTTCGCTTCCTTCTGGAGTCTTGACTACGGATCTAGATACCATTGTCACTGATCCAGATGTCGATATTGTGGTCGAAGTTCTAGGTGGGTTAGAACCAGCGCGATCGCTTATCCTCAAAGCACTCGATCACGGCAAGCACGTCGTCACAGCCAACAAAGCCGTGATCGCTCGTTACGGTGATGAAATCTTTACTGTAGCCAATGCTGCCGGGGTGTACGTCTTACTGGAGGCTGCTGTCGGTGGAGGCATTCCGGTAATTCAATCTCTTAAACAGTCTTTAAGTGTCAACCGTATCCACGCTGTTACTGGGATTGTTAATGGCACAACTAACTACATCCTCACCAGGATGCAGGCTGACGGCAGTGACTTTGATGATGTCTTGGCAGAAGCGCAGCAGCTCGGCTATGCAGAGGCTGATCCGACTGCTGACGTCGATGGACTGGATGCGGCCGATAAAATTGCCATCCTGGCTTCTTTAGCTTTTGGAGGGCGGATTAAATTACAGGACATATACTGCGAAGGAATTCGCCAGGTCAGTAGGACAGATATTGCCTACGCAGAGAAGCTAGGCTTCGCGATCAAACTACTAGCAATTGCGAGTGTAGCAGGTTTGGGCGGTCCGGCTCTACAGGTCCGAGTTCATCCTACGTTGGTACCTCTATCCCATCCTCTTGCTAGCGTTAGCGGCGTGAACAACGCAATTGTGGTCGAGGGTGAACCGCTTGGGAGAGTTATGCTTTCTGGTCCAGGTGCCGGTGCTGGTGCCACTGCTAGCGCAGTCGTATCAGATATTTTAAACCTGGCTGCTGTCCTGAAAATGGCAGCGAGAACGACAATTGGTGTCCAGTCTCACCCACTCTTGGGCTGTTCTCATCAGCACTACTGTCAAGTTGCCCCGATGGCAGAACTCACTACCCGTTTTTACGTTCGCTTCTTGACGCGAGATCATCCCGGCGTCATCGGTAAATTGGGGACCTGCTTCGGCAACCATGGCGTCAGTTTAGAATCAGTGGTGCAAACTGGTGTACAGAATCAGTTAGCTGAGATCGTTGTCGTCACCCACGATGTTCAAGAAGGGAATCTTCACTCCTCTCTCACTGAGATTCGCACACTGGAAGCGGTAAATAGCATTCCCAGTCTATTGCGAGTGCTTTAGTTTGGGGTTATGGGCAGGGGAAAGGCGAAAGGCGAAAGGGCGAAGGGGCGTTGGGCACATTAGATGTATAAAAGGCTAGGTTGAATAGTTAGAAGGACTTTTTTCCTTTCCTACCCTCTGCCCTTTACCCTTTGCCCTTTGCCCCATTATCAACCTTCTGGTAAACTCTTACCTACAACCTGATGCTTAAGCGCGTCAACTTCCTGAGTCAGCTCTCGCCGGTTTTCGGCTTTGAGTAAATAACGGTAAGTAAACCAAGCTGAGTAGCCAATGCCGATTAACTGAAAGGTGGGTGCTAAGAGAGGAATATCGTTCAGCGCATCCAGCACTGCCAGGACGACTTTCACTGTGATGATTGCTGCTAGGATCAGTCCTAAGCTGGTGAGCGGTTGTCTGTAGTCGCTAAAAAACTTTCCTACATAATCCGGTAGTTGTGCCAAGAAGGCGGAGGCTTGCTCTCCAATTCGCTGCCATTGATCGCCAGACTGAGCCGGTGGTAGTTTTGCTAAGGTCACTGGTGGTGATATTGTGACGTCTTCCGTTACAGCCTCTGGGGAGGTGTCATCGAGATATTCTACTTGTTCTAGTTGGGGTTCCATATTCAACCTCTCATTATTGAAAACTACGATTTTGATCCTATTTACTCAGCCGTACCTTGACTAGTAGCACCACTTCAGCTCGGCAGGCAAAATAGCTTTGTTGATTTGCTCCACAATAATTTACCCTAAGGCACCACTTCATCGCCTACAAGATAGAGAGAAGCTTGGTAAGTAGAACTCAAAAGGTAGAAAAATGTGTTAGCTGCGTTTTTGCTGCAACGCTCTGGTTAAGTTGAGTCATCAACACCTCAACCAAGATAGCCAATTTTTATCGCCTGCCAGGATGTTGAGTGAAGTACGGCGATGGGAAAGGAGCTTAACCTCCTGCGGCAAAGGTGAGCATGATTAAGACTGAGAGTAATATACCAGGGCTGAGGAGCAGCACCAGCGTCAAAAGGTCATGGGGGGTCATTACGCTTACACTCCTACTATTATTGTTTGTCTACTTAATTTATAACGAACCTCATTAGCGAAGCGAAGGCGCGAAGGCGCGAAGAGTAGAGAGTAGGAGGTTTTTAGACCATTTTGCTTTGTGTGAGTTGGCTCCTGGCGAGCGTTTCAGAATCCAAAATCCAAAATATTATTAGATGGGGGAGAAGTTTAAGCCTTTGAGAGGGTGGCTAGCTTCTGCTTCTGTGAGTCCTTTACTTTGGATTAGGACACCGAACCCACCGATACCTGATGGGTCTATCAGTTGGTGTAGAGCATCTCGACGTTGTAGCAGGGAGGCAAGACCTCGTGCTTGGTTGGTGGTACTGGAGAGGTTGGCAATTCGTTTACCTATACCTAAGGCCATTAAGAATAATCCTTGCTGGGTAAAACCAATTTTGTGCAGCCCGCATATCTCACCCCATAGCTCTAAAGCGGTAAAGTCCACATGGGCGGTTATGTCTTGCCGTCCAATGTAAGTGTATGGGTTGTTGTGGCGTAAATGCTTGTAGTAGCACTGTAGTGTTCCCTGGTGCCGTGCTGGGCTGTAATATCGACTGGCCGAATGGCCATAATCGATTGTTAGTAGATACCCATGCTGTAGCCGATCTGCTACCATTGTCAGCCAGTCCAAGGCTGCCAGGTTAACCTCGCTACGATATCCATCTGGGTATGCTTTGGAGGGCAGTTCAATTTTGACTAGATCGAAGTGCGCGGCTAGCAGGGAGGTGGAAGGTTCGGCTGTCACCTCTGCAAACAAGTCGAGGGTGTTGCCTACCTTCTCGTTTGTGGTGACATAAATCTCTCGTAGCTGCCCTTCTTCAATCGTGAATTGATGGACGGGTAGTGCGTCCACTAACTCGTTGGAGAAACAGCAACCAACGATTGAGTCAGCTGGGATCTCCTCTAGATTCGCCCACCGCAAATGTAGCTTTTTATACCAGCGTGCATCTGCAACGTCGGCAGCTAAGGAAGTGTCTAATAATCCCTGCAACCGCTGTTCTTGTTCGTGCCTCAGTGCGTCCGACCGCTCAACAATGACATATTCTAACGCGGCGAAAAAATCTGGATGTTGTCGGTATAAGTAGCTCAGAATGTCTGCTGCTAAAAGCCCTTGACCTGCTCCAAGTTCTAACAGCGTGAAGGGTACTGGCTGCTCTAGAATCTCCCACATCTGGACAAATTGCTCCGCTAGCAGTTCGCCAAAGTCAGCACCCAAGTGAGGGGAGGTAAAAAAGTCGCCCTGCCGTCCCATGTTGACAGCTTTGGTAGCATAGTAACCATGCTGGGGGTGATACAGCACCAAATCCATGTATTCGGCAAAGGTGATGCGGCGATTGGCGCTTTTGGTGATCAGCGATCGCGTCACATCGTACAGTGCCGGGTTAGAGTCATCGGTTAGTTGTGTAAGCATATTTCAAATGGGTGCGGAG
>CAXUIV010000537.1:0-3790 GCA_964250875.1 uncultured bacterium | reverse complement strand
TAAACTGGCTATGAGTTGTACTTTTCAGGGCAACTCTCAATCTTCCGCGAAGGTAGTTCAATGACGGCATCCATAACCACCAAAGGCGATCGCGTCCTACGTCAAGAAGTTCTAGGCTCTCGCCGGTTCAGTAACTACTGGTGGGCCATAATTGTGTCTGGTGGAGCAACGGGATTTTTACTAGCTGGAATTTCCAGCTACTTAAAGGTCAATCTACTACCTTTTGCCGATCCCACCCAACTGTACTTTGTCCCTCAAGGTTTGGTAATGGGACTGTATGGTGTTGCCGGATTGCTGCTAGCCACCTATCTGTGGGTCGTTATCTTGCTAGATGTAGGAGGCGGCTACAACGAGTTCAATCAGGAGACTGGCTCGATTAAGATCTTTCGTTGGGGATTTCCAGGAAAAAATCGTCAGATCGAAATTAATCTCCGCACACGAGATGTGCAGTCTGTACAAGTCGATGTCAGAGAAGGACTCAACCCTCGTCGGGCACTTTATCTGCGTGTTAAAGGCCGTAGAGACATTCCGCTAACGCGGGTGGGTCAACCTTTATCGCTAGCGGAATTGGAAAGTCAAGGTGCTGTACTAGCTAAGTTTTTGGACGTAACGCTGGAAGGTTTATAAAAGTACGCATTTAGGAAGTGAAGACCGGGGGAATTGAGGAAGCTGAGGAAGCTGAGGAAGCAAGAGTTAATGTTTTTCTAACTCTTTTCCCCGCAGCTACTCTCCCCCAGCTTCCATACACAACGGTAACGAGCTGTAGCGTGAGATAATAAGAGGCTGTGTGTAGCAACTGATCTAGTAAATAGTAATGCAGCTAAAAATCCGGCACTGGTTGGTCTCAGTTTTGATTGTTGGTGCGCTGATGCTGGGGGGGTGTTTGTCCCCGCAGGCTGCTACACCTTCCTCTGATGCCTCCCAAACGACTACAGCCTCCCAGGCAGCATCAGCTACCCAAACAACATCTGTAACCGCTACCCAGACGAGTAGCCCGACAATGAAAAATTTACCAGTATTAGAAGGCATAGCTACGGTAGTCATGACGGTTAAAGGCTCATCCATCACGATCGAAGTGGATGGCAAGGACGCCCCGATTACTGCTGGCAACTTCGTGGACCTCGTTCAGCGAGGTGTGTACGACGGCCTAATGTTTCACCGAGTTGTGCGATCACCACAGCCATTTGTAGTTCAAGGCGGCGACCCACAGAGCAAAGATCCAAAAGTTCCTCAGGGTCAACTGGGAACCGGCAGCTTTAATGACCCCAAAACAGGTGAACCCCGCTACATCCCATTGGAAATTAAGCCTAAGGGTGCAGAGGCCCCACTTTACAGTCAAACACTAAAGACTGGCGGTATGTCTACCACCCCAGTGTTGCAGCATAAGCGTGGAGCTGTAGCAATGGCGCGATCACAGCAGCCTGACTCCGCGTCCTCTCAGTTTTACATCACTTTGGCGGATTTACCTTTTCTGGATGGTGACTACGCTGTATTTGGCAATGTCACTAAAGGTATGGATGTGGTAGATAAGATTCAGCAGGGCGATCGGATTGAGTCAGCTAAGGTGACTCAGGGCATAGAACACCTGAAGAATACGGGAAAGTAAGGAGTTGAAGAGTTAAAGAGTTCGGAGTTCGGGGTTTGAGTTCGGAATAAATCTTTAACTCCGCACTCCGCACTCCGAACTTAGATGGTGGATGTTGTTGTTACTGGCATTGGTTTAGTTTCAGCTTTGGGATCAGATGTGGAGACTGGTTGGCAGCAACTGATTTCTGGGGTGTCTGCTATTCGGCTACATCAACCCTTTCCAGAAATTCAACGTTTGCCCTTGGCACTTATTGGCGAACAACCAGCTCGTCTATCCACCCTGACTCAGCTGGTTGTTGCGTCTGCGCTAAAAGATGCGAAGCTGGCTCCACCATTGCTAGAGTGCGGAGTGGTAATTGGCTCTAGCCGGAGTCATCAAGCGGCTTGGGAACGGTTAGCGCGGCAGTTTTATTCGGCTGGGGAAAGTAGGCCAACGCAGTGGTTGGAAACCCTGCCGCACATGGCCGCGATCGCCTCTGCACGTCAGATTGGCTCTTCTGGTCCGGTGTTGGCACCAATGGCGGCTTGTGCGACCGGAATTTGGACGATCGCTCAAGGGTTTGAGTTAATCAAAAGCGGGCAGTGTCAGCGAGTGGTTGCTGGGGCAGTGGAGGCACCAATTACACCACTGACATTAGCTGGGTTTAACAAAATGGGTGCCTTGGCGCAGACTGGGGCTTATCCGTTTGACCGCAATCGAGAAGGATTAGTGTTAGGGGAGGCTGGGGCAATTCTGGTCTTAGAATCGGCGGAGTCGGCACGTCGGTCAGCCCAAATCTACGGTCAGTTGCTGGGGTTTGGTTTGACAGCAGATGCCTATCATCCTAACGTTCCAGAACCAGGAGGTAGGGGAGCGATCACCGCAATCAAGCAGTGTCTGAACCGCAGTGGTCTTGCTCCAGGTGACATTGACTATATCCATGCTCACGGTACGGCGACTCAACTGAATGATTGCACAGAGAGTTTAGTCATTCAGCAGTTATTTCCCCAAGGCGTTCCAGTCAGTTCCACTAAAGGAGCTACTGGTCATACCTTAGGTGCATCGGGAGCGTTGGGAGTCGCTTTTTGTTTGATGGCCTTGAAGCATCAGCTGTTGCCTCCCTGCGTAGGACTACAGGAATCGGAATTCGATTTAGATTTGGTGACTGTACCACGTCGAGCTGAGGTTCGGCATGTCTTGTGCCTCAGTTTTGGGTTTGGAGGACAGAATGCAGTGGTAGCCTTGAAAATATAAGTTATTCTCAAGCTTTGAGCGGAGGCACAGCAATGGTTGCACCCCTGATCTCTCCTACTGAAGAAGAAATCATCTACCCTGACAGCGACGGCAATCCAATGTCAGACAACACAAAGCAGTTCCGCTGGATTGTCACCGTTCAAGGTGGGCTGGATGCCTTACAGGATGATCCAAACGTATTCGTCGCTGGGGATTTACTCTGGTATCCCATTGAAGGAGACAACAAAATTTGTGCTGCTCCAGACGCAATGGTTGTATTTGGCAGACCTAAGGGTGATCGGGGTTCTTATCGGCAGTGGAAAGAAGACAGCATTCCGCCGCAAGTGGTGTTTGAAGTCCTCTCTCCAGGCAATACCCTCACAGAGATGGCAAAGAAATTGGCATTCTATGACTGTCATGGTGTGGAGGAGTATTATCTTTATAATCCAGATGAAGTGGATTTAAGTGGCTGGCTGCGTACTAAGGGGCGGTTAGAGGTGATTGACCTGATCTCGAACTGGGTGAGTCCAAGGTTAGGCATACGGTTCGATCTAGGTGGTAAAGAACTCCAGATTTATCACCAGACGGGCAACGCTTTGCCACTTACATCGAACTCGCGCAGGCAAGAGAGCGAGAGCAGCAGGCGAAGGAATTAGCGCAAGCCAGGGTAGAGCAAGAAAGACGTCGGGCAGAACAAGAGAGACGTCGGGCAGATCAGGCAGAAGCTTCGCTGGAGGAGGAACGACAGCGGGTTCAAGCTCTGATAGCACAATTGCGAGAACGGGGAATTGACCCAGAACAAATATGATTTGCTGATGAGCTGTAGATTTAGGCAGCAATATCTTTCATAGCTGTCCGCATCTATGGTTGCCGGGTGGCTTCACCATCGTATATCCACGCTTATGGTTCTGGTGGCTAAGCTTAGACACAACCTATTTTTCAGTGAAACTTCGCTTAGACGCATAGCAGAGGTAGCGTTAAGTTTATCAA
>CAXUIV010000536.1:0-3803 GCA_964250875.1 uncultured bacterium | reverse complement strand
TGGCGGTTGGGGTGTCTTCACTTTAATTCTGATTGCCGTCTTGCGAGAAGGCTTTGAAACGGTTCTGTTCATCGCTGCCAATCTTCAGCAAGGGTTAGCGCCAGCGTTAGGCGCTTTGGCTGGTTTAGCCGGTGCAGTTGTGATCGGCGTCCTGCTGTTTAAATGGGGAGTCAAGATCAACATCCGCCTATTCTTCCAGACAATGGGCGTTTTTTTACTTCTGATTGTGGCTGGGTTAGTCGTATCAACGCTGAAAAACCTCGACGCTGCTGCTGCCAGCCTGTCGCAAATCAACCACCAGTTTGAGTCTTTGTGTTTTTACTACGACCACTTCGCCAAAAATCCCTCCTGCATTTTGGGACCAATGGTTTGGAATACCGCCAACGTCTTACCTGAGAAGAAATTTCCAGGCATTATCCTCAAAGCTTTATTCGGCTACAGGGAAAAACTTTATCTTGTCCAAGCAGTGAGCTATGTTGTATTTCTACTCACTGTTGGCGGCCTTTATTTTCGCACCTTGGGTGGTCAGGTTGTCGCCACGCCAAATCAGGCGGGTCAAAGCGCGAAGCGTGCAGGTTAAAGGGTAACAGAACGAGCAAGAGGGACATAGAGTGACAAATTTTTGCCCCCCTTGCCTGATAGGTAAGGGAGGCTGGAGGGGTGAGGAGTTACAAGATTGACACCAGCGTTAAATAGCTTTGTCGATAACGTCTTTTGCCTTGTCTTTAAGATCTTCTCTAGCGTGTATTGTAGCAGCCTCGTCTTGCTTGGCTTGACCCTCTATTTTATCTTTAGGATCACCAGTAATTTCACTGACAGCCTCTTGAATCTTACCCTCAACGTTTTTAGCGGTCGCGCTTACTCTATCTTCAATACTCATATTCTATTCCCAAAAGCCTATATGTCAATGTAAATTCGTTCGTTGGCTAACTGCATCAATCCTTGGTTAGACTTCCTCAATATGATTTATTAAATCTTCTGCAACCGCGTTCAAGTCAGCAGGTGTATTGCAATTAAACAACATCTGGTTGTCTTCAGGGAGGGGTAGAATCTGCACAGCGTGCTGCGTCAACCAGTGCTGAAATGAGTGTCCTCCTTGATCAATAAAGTTGATGAGATCTGGCAGACATCTGCGGCGGTAGAAACCACATAAAGGTTCCCAACCTTTGGCATGGCGTGGCAGCAGGGCGATCGCCTCCTCCGCTACATTTTCGAGTTCATCTGCCCACTTTTGTAGCACCTTAGTCTGTAGCCGGGGTAGGTCACAAGCAAGTAATAATACCCAGTTTGTTTGTACTTGAGCCAGTCCTTGGGCAAACCCAATCAGTGGGCCATGTGGTAGAGGGGATGGGGAGATGGGGTGAGAAGAAGTTAAACTCAGTTCTCTCGGAGTCATGCTTGTACTGGCAGTGAGCAGAGGGACTTCCTGAATAAACCGACAAGTTATTGGTAGCATTTGATAACGTTCTGGCCAGGGTGTAACCACATAGACGGTACTGGCACAATGCTGAGCAACGCTACAAACTCGTTGAAGCAGAGGTACGCCTCCAATTGGCAATAGGGCTTTGTCTCGACCCATACGAGAACTCTGACCCCCCGCTAAAACGATAGCTTCTAATAGCATTTTGGATTTTGGATTTTAAATACAACCTATCCCCATCTCCCCATCTCCCCACCTTACTCAAACTGCCAAATAACGTCGCAGGAAACTCTCCAGGGTCTCCAGCTTGAGATTAAAAATTGACTCTAGGTTTGAAATCTCGTCAGGAGTGCAGAAGAATTCGTTCGCTAGTAACGTGCGGAAGGTGCCCAAGGCTATTTGAGTTTGAGGATTGAATAAACCTAATGCCGTTCGTAACCCATCAACGAATAGTAGTGGCGGGTTAATCACAATTGGCTCTTGGTTAAAAACGCGACCAAAGATCTGAGGGATGTTCTCGCGCATCAGGATTTCAGGTCCTCCTACAGGGAGAGTTTGATTCCGAGCCGCCTCAACCGTGACTGAGTCTACCGCAATTCGTGCCAAGTCGTCGGTACTGACAATTGATGTGCGATTTTTGGCATCGCCCAGGAGTAGATAAACTCCCGTCTGTCGAAACCGTTCTGCCAAAGATAAGAGATTCGAGGCTAACCCAGCTGGTCGCAGAATAGTGTAATTTAGACCACTGTCTTGCAGGTACCTTTCCACTGCTCGCTTCGCCTTGAACACAGGTGCATCCTCATAGCCACGATCTGCTCCCAGCACCGAAATAAAAACAAAATGCTCGACGTTGGCTGCCTTTGCCCGGTCGATCAGTTCAATATTTGCCCGGTAGTCCAGATCTAAAGCGTCGGTATCAGAACCGTGGGCGCTGATGACGTATTGCACCCCCTGACTAGATTTTTGAATGTCTTGTTCTCGCCGCAAATCACCAATGAAGATTTCGGCTCCCCAGTGTTCTAACTCACTGTAGCGAGAGGTGAGGCGGACAAAGGCTCGTACATCTGCTTCTCTTTCACGCAGCAGACGGACAATTCTGCGGCCTATTCCTCCGGTTGCTCCAGTAATTAGAAACATAAGCTTTTTAAGTTTTGAGTTTTGAGTTTTGAATTATCTAAGCTCTAAAATCTAGAATTCTACAATGACTGGGGTATGGTCGCTCGGCTTCGGCAACTTTCTCGGAGCGACGTCAATTGTGCAGCTCTTTGCCTGCTCGTAGAGGTCGGGGGTAAGATAGTGATGGTCAATCCGCCAACCTGAGTTGCGATGGAAGGAACCAGATCGATAGTCCCACCAGCTGAACTGTTTTCCTTCGGTGTTAAATTTACGAAAAGCATCAGCCAATCCTAGGGCAAGGATTTCCCGCAGGGCTTGACGTTCTGGGTCTGAAGCCATGATCTTGTTTTCTCTCCCACTGGGATCGTGAATGTCCCGATCTTCTAGAGCAATATTGAAATCACCACAGACACATAGGGGAGTTGGTTGCAATGACCGCAAGTATTCCCGTAGCACCTTCAACCAGCAAAGCTTGTACTCATATTTCTCACTACCGATAGATGATCCATTAGGGACGTAAAGATTGACAATGCGGATGCCATCTACCACACCAGTGATTACCCGCTTCTGCTCATCAAGTAGAGGCGATTCAGGCATCGCTTTTGCACCTATTACTGGTGTAAATCCCGTGCTGACGTCATCTAGCGGTGAACGGCTGAGGAGTGCAACTCCGTTATACGATTTCTGTCCGGATGGGTAGATATGATAGCCCATTTGCTCAAACGGCGATCGCGGGAAGTCGGCGTCTACGACTTTGGTTTCTTGCAAACACAGGACATCGACGGGATTTTGCTGCAACCAATCCACAGCATGCTCTAAACGAGTTCGAATTGAGTTGACATTCCAGGTAGCTATTTTCATTGCTAGACCTCTTGTACAAATATCTTTTGTCTCACGCAGAGGCGCAAAGACGCGAAGAAGTCTAATTTCAGCTTACTTTCTCACATTTTACAACTGAGGTCTCCCGCTTTTTGCGTAAAGCGGTAGTTCTCCCGGTAGTCTACAGGGCAGTCAATTACGGTGGGTACATCTTGAGCTAGAGCAGTTTTGAGCGTGGGGATAAAGTCAGTAGTGGACTCAACTCGGTAGCCTTTAAGACCCATGCTCTCAGCAAATTTAACAAAATCAGGATTACCGAAATGCACAAATGCTGAATCACCGAACTGATTCTGCTGCTTCCACTCAATCAAGCCATAGCCACCATCGTTAAAGATCACGGTGACGAACGGCGTACCAACGCGCAGGGCTGTCTCCAATTCCTGACAGT
>CAXUIV010000535.1:0-3819 GCA_964250875.1 uncultured bacterium | reverse complement strand
GGGCTGGACGGGAAATGCCGGTTTTACGGCAAATCCGCGATCGCTTTGCCCAAGAAAAACCTCTGGCTGGAGTTCGCTTAGTGGCTTGCTGCCATGTAACAACAGAAACAGCTCACCTAGCAATTGCACTGAAAGCTGCTGGTGCTGACGCCCTACTGATTGCCAGCAATCCCCTTTCCACTCAGGATGATGTAGCAGCTAGCCTCGTCGTCGATCATGAAATTCCAGTTTTTGCCTTCAGAGGTGAAGATAGCGCGACCTATCACCGTCACCTCCAAACGGCCCTCGATCACCGCCCCAACATCATCGTTGACGACGGCAGTGATGTCGTTGCCACCCTAATCCAAGAACGGCAACATCAAATTGCCGATTTGATTGGTACAACGGAAGAGACAACGACGGGAATCGTTCGGCTACAGGCAATGTTCAAGGACGGTGTCCTGACCTTCCCAGCCATGAACGTCAACGACGCCGACACCAAGCACTTCTTTGACAACCGCTACGGCACAGGTCAATCCACCATGGATGGCATCATCCGCGCCACCAACATTTTGCTGGCTGGCAAAGCGATCGTTGTCGCCGGTTACGGCTGGTGTGGCAAGGGTACAGCACTCCGGGCACGGGGATTGGGTGGCAACGTGATTGTGACGGAAATTGATCCTATCCGGGCAATTGAAGCGGTAATGGACGGTTTTCGCGTCATGCCAATGGCAGAAGCAGCTTCTCAAGGCGACATCTTTATCACCGTCACCGGCAACAAGCACGTCATTCGGGCTGAGCATTTCGAGGTGATGAAAGACGGGGCGATCGTGTGTAACTCCGGTCACTTCGATATTGAAATCGACCTGAAATCTTTAGGTGCTAAAGCTAAGGACGTGCGAACCGTGCGGAACTTCACCCAGGAGTACCAGATGCAAAGTGGGAAGTCAATTGTGGTTCTCGGCGAAGGGCGACTGATTAACCTAGCAGCAGCTGAAGGTCATCCTAGCGCTGTAATGGACATGAGCTTCGCTAACCAGGCTTTGGCTTGCGAATACCTGGTAAAAAATCAGGGTAAGCTGGAACCGGGCTTGCACTCTATTCCAGTTGACGTAGACAAAGAGATTGCCCGACTGAAGTTGCAGGCAATGGGAATTGAGATCGACACTCTCACACCAGAGCAGAACGAGTACATCAACTCCTGGACATCCGGCACCTAATTAGCTATTAGTCCTTAGTCATTAGTGGCTTAGCCTGACACTAATGACTAAAGCAATCCTAAACAAGTTCAAAATACTCCTCTGCGCTCTCAGCGTCTCTGCGGTTCGTTAATATAATGTCCTACAAATCACATAGAACTAAGGAGGAGGTTCAAGAATGCATTTTGACTCACAACATCTGCGAGAACTCATTCAACAAATTGGCTACATAGGAATAAGCGCAATTATATTTGCCGAATCATGGGTAATTTTCTTCCTACCAGGAGATAGCTTACTCGTTACCGCCGGTTTTGTAGCCTACCAAGGCTCCTTAAACATCGGCATTCTCATAATTAGTACGTTTGTTTGTGCAGTTGCTGGCAATAGCCTTGGTTACGCAACCGGCTACCGATTTGGTCGCCGCCTATTCCGTAGTGAAAATTCATGGCTATTTAATCGCAAGCACTTGGTCAGCACCCAGAAGTTTGCTGAAAAACACGGCAAAAAGATGATCGTGCTTGCTCGTTTTATGCCGATTATTCGCACCTTTGCCCCAATCGTAGCTGGCATCGGAACAATGGAATATCGGTTATTTCTTATTTATAACGCAATCGGCGGTTTCCTCTGGACAGTTGGTCTACTTTTATTAGGGTATCTACTAGGTAAAATCTTAGGACAAGTCGTTGATGTCGATAAATATTTATTACCAATTCTAGTTCTCATTGTTGTTGTCTCAATGATTCCATCAGTTCTACACTTCTACCAAGAACGTAAATCTAGCAGGCGTTGAAATTTGGGGACATTACAGACTAAGACTATATTTAGTTGGATTAAATACAGCCATTTATAGAGGGCAATGCACTTCGTCTCTAAACTCTTCGGGTAGTGCGGTCATTTTGACTGCACCTTTTTGTTTCACAGAAGCTCGACAAATTCATCTACGCTCAAATTGACTTGCCGAATAATTGCACGTAAAGTACCTCGGTCAAGTTCTTTGTGATCCGGTACAGAGACTGTTGTTCTGGGATCTTCACGCACCAGAATAATATGACTTCCGCGCTGGCGATCCACGACGAAGCCGATTCGATCGAGTACTCTGACACATTCTGCACCTGAGATGACAGGTAGCTTACTCATACCAGTACGATTTCAACTGTGTCATCTGGAATAGATTCGCCTCGATCTTGTAAAACTTCGATATAAAGAGCGATCGCCTCTTCTATATTGGCTAGAGCCTCTGCACGAGTTTTTCCCTGACTAATACATCCTGGCAAACTAGGTACCTCGACGACAAAATGACCATCCTCGCCAAGGTATAGCAGCACTTTGCGTTTGGATTTAGCTTGCGGTTTCGCCACATTCATTGCTCAATACCTGGTTTAGTCATTGCACTCAAATGCTAACACTCTGTTGAGTAAGCTCTATAGTGATCGGCGTGGTTCAGCAGGATGTCCTGACCTAAACAAAGTCAAATAGATTGTTCTGAAAAATGACTCCAACTCCCGGTTCCACTGGAGTTCTAATACCTCACATATTCGCTTATTTAGACATTACGGATTCTACAGATTGAATACCGGATTTGTACTTGAGCGCTACAATCTCCCACGAACGATGTCTTAGCTGCGTATCCTCTCCCAAAATTGGAACTCCCTCAGCCCACTCTAAACGAGTATATTCTCCCAGCTTGGGATTCAGATCATGGTGTGTCGCTTCGTAGTATCGATACGGCATGATTAGATATCCTTGTACTGAGTATGAATCGCTCTGCCTCTGGGTTGGCATCTGGTCCTCCAAAAACGCAATTGCTCGAATTCGATGTTGCTGGTATTAAACTGTGTCAACCATGCCCTTGACCTCAACGTTAAGCTACCTGAAGCGTCTGTGGTTTCGGTAGAGGTCTATTCGTCTGCTCATAGCCATATACCAAATCTGCTAAAACCTCTTTAGCGCTTTCAAAGGCTTCCTCGTAGGTCTCGCCGTGGGTGCGAGCGTATTGCCCCCACTCCGGCAAACTGGCGACATAAGCTCGGTCAGCTTCAGACCACTGAATCAAAATACTGTATTTCATTCTTCGTCTCCTTGCTGTAATCGCTCCAGTTCTTCTAGTACCTCCATGACATCCTGCTCTTGATAAGGCTTAGCATCCTTACCATCGTTACCAGATAGGACTACGGGTTTTGACAGGAATGGATGAACCCAGTAAGAAGACTACCCTTTCCACGTTTGGGTAAGAGTGTAAATCCTGCTTTCTGCAACATTTGTTTCAATTCCCTAACTTTCTTGGGCATTCTCCCCCTCGTTCTCCTACCCTCCGACATGACCTCATGTGCCCTAGAGGAGGCTTATCCAAGGGAACTATAAAATATGATAGCGAATGAGCCTCATAGCAGTATTCCTGCCAAAAATAATGACCCGCCACAGGCGGGAAAAGGGAAAAGAAAAGTAAGGGTAGAGGGCAAAAAGGCAAAAGGGGAAAGGGCTACAGAGTCCTCGGAGCAAGACAAACAACCCGAAAACCGATATCGTAGTTCGCGTCGTCGGGCGGATCGCCGTCACGATAGGCAGAACGGCAATTCCTCGGATCGTAGATCCAGGAACCACCGCGTATCAGCCGGTTTTGATTCTCATTCTTAAGAATCCA
>CAXUIV010000534.1:0-3820 GCA_964250875.1 uncultured bacterium | reverse complement strand
CCGTTCTTGACTTGAGATTCCAAGTACGATATCGACTGGCTGTAAGCACGGGTAATATCGCGTTCAAAGATTTGCCGATAGGCAGCTTTGATAACTTCTTGCTTCTCACCTGCCGATAGACCAGTCTTCATAGCGTACTTAGGTCGTCGCTCTGCCGCATTAAAGTAAATCTGGGGCAGTTCTAAACCTTGGACGTCGTCTGAAGGCCGCTGTCTTATCTTGTTAGACGGAGTTGGAGCTTTGAATTCCGTAATCAGCACATCCATGTACTGGCTGACAATCGCAGTCGCTTCAGGGTCCTTGCGGAAATACGAGAGTGAGGCTTGCCGAATTTCCTGCAAAGCAACAATGGTGGCTTCGCCGGAGCAGGCGTTCTCAATAATTTCTCGTAAACCACGGACGTTGACGGCGATGATGTTGGGATCACCAGCAACGATCGCGTAGGTGGCGTAACGCAACATCCACGATAAGTCCCGCAGCGACTTTTGCATGTTGCCGGGGCCATAGCGAGAGACGTTGATGGGGCGGAACCCGACGGGTGCTGGACCGCTGGGAGAAGAATTGAACAGCGATCGCAAACCCTCTAAAAAGCCACCACGGCTTTCCACATAGGTGACGGTTCCTAGAGCCATTCCCTGTTTGACATCAGGCACTGTAGCAGCCATTGCCAGTTCAGGTTCCCTGGGCTTTTCTAGGAAGGCCATGGGGGAGCCGCCGACAAAAATCCGGTTAGCAGCGCGTGACACAATAATTTCAGAATTCTGGGTCAGCGTTTGGGCGATTTCCAGTCGCTTGGCACCAGATGCAAAATAGCTAGCCAGTTCACTCAGTTCACCGTTTCCCAAAAAGCGGTCTTGCTGTTCCGCCTGAGAAATGGTTGCAACTGGTAATGTTTGATATAGTTGCGGACGCGCAACTGAACTTCCACCACTTGCCTTAACACTCATTAGATTTCAAAAGCTCCCATCATAATCGTCAACTGTGTTAAGTCTGACCAAGGTGTCCATACGGTCCTTTGGGTGACTTAGGCTTGATAAATCGGTGTTTTTATTTCCTGTCCAGAAAAAAACTCGCTCATGCCCATGCCGCATTGATGAAACGACTGCTTAGTGTCAACCCGGTCAGCTTTTAGATTAAAACGTTTTGAGTTCCTTCCGCTACTTTGTTAAGAAGTGTATAGAACTCATAGTATTGCCGCCTTAAGTCATCATAGGGAGTAAGGCGAAATCGCTGAGAAAGAAGATAAGTTTTGTAATGAATTCAGCTGTCGCTGATTATGGATGCCCAAAACATTAGCTCTGCCGTTCAGCGGCTCTACGACACCTATCCGTTTCCGCCAGAGCCTCTACTGGATAGCCCACCCCCTGGGTACAACTGGCGCTGGCAATGGCTAGCTGCCTACAGCTTTTGCACTGGTCAAAAACCCCAAAAGCAAGACATCCGCATTTTAGACGCTGGATGCGGCACGGGTGTAGGCATAGAGTACCTGGTTCATCTCAATCCCACAGCGCAAGTGGTTGGCATTGATTTGAGTTCGGCGGCTTTGGCAGTGGCAAGAGAGCGTTGCCAGCGATCAGGTGCCAATTCAGTAGATTTTCATCATCTCAGCCTGTACGACGCGGGCCAACTGCCGGGTGAGTTTGACTTGATTAACTGTGTTGGGGTCCTGCACCATCTAGCCGATCCAATCCGGGGAATTCAGTCCTTGGCGCAAAAGCTAGCGCCGGGGGGACTGATGCACATCTTTGTATACGGAGAACTAGGGCGCTGGGAGGTTCAGTTAATGCAAAAAGCGATCGCTCTTCTCCAAGGCGACAAGCGGGGTGACTACCGCGATGGTGTGGCTTTGGGGAGACAGCTACTAGCCGCCCTACCAGAAAAAAATCGCATTGTCAAGCGTGAACGGGAACGCTGGTCGTTAGAAAATCAGCGGGACGAGTGTTTTGCCGATATGTATGTGCATCCCCAAGAGATTGACTACAACATTGAGACCCTGTTTGAACTGATTGACGCTTCTGGCTTAGATTTTCTTGGCTTCTCTAATCCCAGCTATTGGCAGATAACAAGACTTCTAGGGACACCAGAGCTAATGGAACGGGCTAAAGGGTTAAGCGAAAGAGCCTCATTCCGGCTGATTGAACTGCTAGACCCAGAAGTTACCCATTATGAGTTTTTCCTGGGTCGGTCTCCTTTACCCAAGGCCGATTGGTCAGCGGATGAATCACTACTAGCGGCAGTTCCAGAACGGCATCCCTGCATGGACGGGTGGCCTAGTCGATGCCTATTTAACTACGACTACCAAATTATCAATTTGACAGAGGCAGAATTTGAGTTTCTCCAAGCCTGCGATGTTGGAGTTAGCGGGCAAGTCTCCACAAGAACAGTAGGGGAAATTTTGACCAGCGTGGAGTTGGAATTAGAGGGAGTGCGATCGCTCCTGAAGCAGCAGCTCATTTTGCTGACTCCCGGTTTGGGTTAAATGGGGAGATGAGGAGGGTCGCACCTATCTTTTTATATAAACTTGTTACACCAGCGTGATATGATCGGTTCGGCTGGAGACAGTCAAATCAATTAGCTGGGCTGGTTTGCGAGTTTTGTGAGCTTGTCAGGATCATCGGTTGAACCCACATCGGTAGCGGGAACTCAACCTGACTCCGTCTCAGGGAAGTCAGGCGGTTCTATGCAGGAGTTTTACCAGCTCTATCAAGAGCTGTTGGTCTGGACGCTTGCACTGGCAGGAATTATTTTTGCCTGTGTGTGGATTTTTTATTCACTTAACATTGCCCTGAATTACGCGATCGGGGCATGCACAGGTGTGGTTTACTTGAGAATGTTGGCGAAAGATGTTGAGCGGCTAGGTAGAGAAAAAGAGCGGTTGAGCCAAACTCGATTAGCTCTATTAGTTGTGTTAATTCTACTATCATCCCAGTGGAATCAGCTAAAAGTTCTCCCCATATTTCTGGGGTTTCTCACCTATAAAGCAGCGCTCATCGTCTACGTTATTCGGACCACATTTGATGATTAGTAGAGTAGGGCAATTTAGAAGGCTCCTCAACTCCTGGTAAAGTTGGGAAATACAGTTGAATGGAAAAATGCTGAATACTCTCAACGTCTTCAATTTTGTTCATTTGGCCAAACTGGAAGTAGGCCAACATTTGTACTGGCAACTGGGTAACTTGAAACTGCACGGGCAGGTGTTCCTCACCTCTTGGTTTGTCATCGCCCTGCTAGTCATCACTTCCATCGCTGCGACGCGCAACATTAAACGAATTCCTCAAGGGCTACAGAACTTCATGGAATATGCCCTTGACTTCATTCGAGATTTGGCCAAGAACCAGATTGGTGAGAAAGAGTATCGCCCTTGGGTGCCATTCGTCGGCACCTTGTTTTTGTTCATCTTTGTATCAAACTGGTCAGGTGCCCTAGTTCCCTTTAAGCTCATTAAGCTACCAGAAGGTGAACTAACGGCTCCAACTAGTGACATTAATACGACGGTGGCTTTAGCCTTATTGACATCGCTAGCGTACTTCTACGCTGGATTCAGTAAGAAGGGCTTAGGGTACTTTGGTAACTATGTGCAGCCTGTAGCATTTATGTTGCCGTTCAAAATAATTGAAGATTTCACCAAGCCCCTTTCCCTTAGCTTCCGACTATTTGGCAACATTCTGGCCGATGAACTGGTGGTGGGAGTGCTAGTGCTGCTGGTACCTCTGTTTGTCCCTCTGCCAGTGATGGCTTTGGGACTGTTTACTAGCGCTATTCAGGCACTGATTTTTGCTACCCTAGCTGCGGCTTACATCGGGGAAGCAATGGAAGATCA
>CAXUIV010000533.1:0-3842 GCA_964250875.1 uncultured bacterium | reverse complement strand
CCAGTGATACGTCACCGATAACGTTGCCTTGGCTAAAGTATCAGTCAGGCAGTCCGCAAGTTTGTTTCGTGGCAAGATAGATTTAAGAGACTGGAGGCAGTATGGTTCAGGTCGTACAGGCACGCAAAGCAACGCTCGGACTGCTAGAAACCGAGTTTGGTCTGGTTGCCAATCCCAGTCCTCAGTTTTTTACCGAATGGATCTCGCCCCAGACACAGATGACCGATCCAGAAATTCAGGCGTTAGCACGTGTCAAATCCAATTTTGAACACCTGCTGAAGGAACCACCCTTGCTTGAAGAAGCGGTCAAAATGGTCGTGCTTTCTCCACTGCTCGACTTAGCAGGCTTCTATCAACCCCCGTTTCGGATTAAGCCAGAAGCAGAAATTAGCGTAGAGGCGACGGATGCGGAAGATGGGGTCGTGATTCGGGGGGAAATTGACGTACTGGTGGTGTCGGGAAGACTTTGGGTACTGGCGATTGAGTCAAAAATGAGCGCTTTTGCTTTGAATGTTGCTTTGCCTCAAGCCTTGAGCTATATGCTGGCAAATCCCACTCAGCCTTGTTATGGATTGATTCTGAACGGCAATGACTTTATGTTTGTGAAGCTGAATCGAGAAGAAACGCCGCAGTATGCCACGTCTAGGGTGTTTTCACTATCTGCACCGGGGAATGAGCTGGTTGAAGTGCTGAAGATCTTGAAGCATTTGGCACGGGTCGTTATTGGGGGATGAGAATGGCGCTGTTATTGCCCCTTGACGATAAGATTTTGAAGTAACTCGTATAAATTATCTATTGTAGGTACGTGTAGTTTCCTCACTAAGGGTATAGCTTCTTGACATATCAGCCAATCCAAAACTACGGTATCATTGGGAACATGTACACTACGGCCTTGGTAGGGCTGAATGGGTCTATCGACTGGTTTTGTTTTCCCAACCACGACTCGCCCAGTGTCTTTGGAGCGCTGCTAGACGAGGGTCAGGGCGGGCGTTTTCAGATTTCACCCATTACTGCTGAGGTGACTCACAAGCAGTTTTACTGGCCTGAAACTAACGTCTTGGTGACTCGCTTCCTTACAACTGATGGCGTGGGCGAAATCACTGATTTTATGCCTGTAGGAATGCCCACTAAAGAGTATGGCTTTCAGTGGTTAGTCCGGCGCGTTAAGGTGGTTCGCGGCTGTATGGATTTTAGGATGGAGTGCTATCCTGCCTTTAACTATGCCCGTGACAAACACAAAACAACAGTCACCACTTCAGGTGCCAACTTTCGCTCCCCCTCGCTCAGTCTGGAACTCTCCACAGATACCCCCCTCCAGCAGTCAGACAGTGGGGTGTTTGCTAAGTTTACGCTTCAAGCAGGAGAGGCAGCGGTATTTGTGCTGCGGGAAGCCAAACCAGACTGCGATTTTGGACCTCCCCTTGACCAATCCCAAGGGGCCGAGCTGTTCGAGCATACCGTTAAATACTGGCGTCGCTGGATCTCGAAATGCGTTTACAAAGGACGGTGGCGCGAGATCGTTCAGCGCTCGGCGCTGGTATTGAAGCTGCTGACCTACGAGCCTACCGGGGCGATCGTGGCAGCACCGACCTGTAGCCTACCGGAGAGTATCGGCGGCGAACGCAACTGGGACTACCGCTATACCTGGATTCGGGATGCAGCTTTCACGCTTTATGGATTGCTGCGAGTTGGTTTCACCGATGAAGCAGCTCAGTTTATCAAGTGGATCGAGTGCCGTTGCCACGAGCGCAAAGCGGATGGTTCCCTGCAAATCGTCTATGGAATTGACGGACGTCATGACCTGAAGGAAGAAAATCTAGACCATCTGGAGGGTTACAAAGGTTCAAAACCTGTCCGGATCGGTAATGCGGCCTCTGACCAGCTACAGCTAGACATCTATGGCGAGTTGATGGACTCGGTATATCTTTACAACAAATATGGCGCACCGATATCTTATGACCTGTGGACTTCCCTGCGTGAACTGATCAACTGGGTGTGTGACAACTGGCAGCGGCCAGACGCTGGCATTTGGGAAGTGCGGGGTGGAAAACAACATTTTGTGTATTCCAAGCTGATGTGCTGGGTAGCTGTGGATCGTGGCTTGCGTCTGGCTGACAAGCGATCGTTCCCGGCAGATCGAGAGCGGTGGCTGAAGGTGCGGGACCAGATCTATGAAGAGGTGATGGCTCAAGGATGGAACGCCGAACGCCATGCCTTTGTGCAGTATTACGGCAGCAAATCTCTAGATGCTGGCAGCTTGATTATGCCTCTGGTCTTCTTTCTTTCCCCAACAGACCCCCGCATGCTAGCAACTTTGGACGCCATTAACCAACCGCCAGAGTCAGGTGGGCTAGTCTCCGACAGTCTCGTGTACCGATACAACGTAGAAGAAGAGTCCGATGGACTGACAGGCAAGGAAGGCACCTTCAATCTCTGCACCTTTTGGCTGGTTGAAGCCCTCACCCGCGCTGGGAAGGTGGATAGCGCCCGACTCGATGAAGCCCGCCTCATGTTTGAAGAGATGCTGGGCTATGCGAATCATCTAGGGCTGTACGCCGAGGAGACGGGGCCAAGTGGCGAGGCAGTCGGAAACTTTCCCCAGGCATTTACGCATCTAGCGCTCATTAGTGCAGCGTGGAATTTGGACAAAGCGCTGCAAGGAGGCTAGCCGTTGGTAACAGCTACCTCGTCGGTGGCTGCCGCTAGCAATTCTGTCGCCTGAGCAATATTTTGCCGCACTGCGGCTGCTGAGGCGTGCAGCGCTGCTAGTTCCTCATCTGTTAATCTCAGCTCTAATACTCTCTCAACCCCACCACGCCCCAAACGACAGGGGACGCCAATGAAAATATCCGTCAACTCATATTCGCCCTGGAGATAAGCCGCCACGGGCATCAGTCTTGACTGATTGAGCAAGATTGCCTGCACCATCAAGCAGGTAGAAGAGGCTGGAGCAAAGTAGGCACTACCCCTCTGCATCAGCTCGACGATTTCCGCCCCGCCGTGACGAGTCCTCTCCACCAATTGCTCAATTGTGGCGTCATTCATAAGTTCCGTCAGCGGAATTCCGCTGACAGTACAGTAGCGGGGCAAAGGCACCATCAAATCCCCGTGGCTACCCAGCACCATTGTGTTCACATCCTCCATGGAAACGCCCAACTCCATCGCGATAAAGGCTTGGAACCGGGCAGAGTCTAAAACTCCAGCCATCCCCATCACCCGCTCACGTGGCAAATCTGTAGCTTGCCAAGCTAGGTAAGTC
Source organism: uncultured bacterium (assembly GCA_964250875.1). Lineage (GTDB taxonomy): Bacteria > Cyanobacteriota > Cyanobacteriia > Cyanobacteriales > Chroococcidiopsidaceae > CAXUIV01. The sequence continues at coordinate 583 of CAXUIV010000533.1, read as the reverse complement.
ATCACATCCAGCGGATTCGTGACCACAATCAAAATCGTATCCGGGGAATGGGCGATCGCCCGTTGAGCCGCCTCAACCACAATAGCGGCATTTTCCTGAATCAGGTCGTCCCGACTCATGCCCTGTTTACGGGTGAATCCAGCTGTAATAACCACCACGTCAGAACCAGACGTATCGGCATAGTCTGTCGTGCCAATAATCTGGCGATCATGTAGCTCAATTCCCCTAGACTCCATCAGGTCGAGCGCCAGTCCTTGAGGCAAACCCTCCACTACATCCAGCAACACGACATCTGCCAAGTTCTTCTCAGCGATCCGCTGAGCCAGAGTACTGCCAACCTTACCGGCACCAATAATACTGACGCGAGGCGAATGGCGCGGAATGAGGGAACGGTTAGCCATAGTTAGACAGGTACTCTGAATTGAATATTACTTGAATTGTTCTAGCTGATCGAGCCGCAACCAAATGTTCGGGGTGGGCACTTGACCAAACACAACCAGCGCATAGTCACCTTTGATATCTAAAACCTCCCCCTTGGTTTCAAACAAATAAGGTGGGAAGCGAGAGTCACTGGCTTTTGCCT
>CAXUIV010000532.1:0-3845 GCA_964250875.1 uncultured bacterium | reverse complement strand
GCACTCAAAGTGGAGCTTAGTTTAATCCGGGCACTCTCCAGGGCTTCTGGCAACTTACTGGGGTCACGTCCACCAGCTTGAGCTAGATTGGGTCGTCCACCGCCGCCGCCACCGCAGATTTTAGCGATTTCCCCCACAAACTTTCCGGCTTGCAATCCTTTTTTGTTGACATTTGGGCTGAAAGCTGCTGCTAAGCTGACTTTGCCTGCCTCCGGCACTGAACCCAACACAACGGCACCATTGCCCAACTTTTGCAGCAACCGTTCAGCTGCTGTTTTTAGTGACTCTGGATCAACATCTTCCATCTGGGCAACCAAGATCTTGAAGTCACCAGCTGATTCGGCTGCTGATAGCAGCTGATCAGATTTGGCCAGGGCAAGTTGGGCTTTAAGGGTTTCTAGCTGCTTTTGAGTTGTTCTCAGTTCGTTTTGCAAACTCGTAACTCGCTCAGGTAGCTCTTCTGGTTTAGCCTTAAAGCGATCGCTCAACTCTCTCACAATGCGATCGCGCAGGTTCAGATAGTCCAACACCGCTGGCCCAGCAACAGCCTCAATTCGTCGCACCCCGGATGCCACTCCAGTTTCAGAGACGATTTTAAACACGCCAATCTCAGCGGTGTTGCTCACATGGGTGCCGCCGCACAGTTCCATAGATACGCCAGGGAAATCAATCACCCGCACAACATCACCATACTTTTCACCAAACATCGCTACTGCCCCCTTAGCCTTTGCCTCTGCAATTGGCAGCAGCTCAATTTCAGCCACATGGCCCTCAGCAATCCAAGCGTTCACCTGCTCTTCAACCTGCTGTACCTCTTCGGCGGTGAGGGGACGGGGACAGTTGAAGTCAAAGCGGAGTCGGTCAAAAGCGACCAATGACCCTGCCTGCGAGATCGACCCATCAACAATCTGCTTCAGCGCTGCCTGCAAGAGGTGAGTTGCAGTATGATTAGCTTGAGCGCGGAGGCGGCAAGCGCGGTCAATCTGAGCCATGACGGGATCGCCCAGATGCAGGGTTCCACGCTCTATGCGACCGTAGTGGATGTAAATGCCAGACTTTTGCTGAACATCATCGATCCGCATAAGGACAGCGTCGCCTGACAGGTAGCCGAGATCGCCAACCTGTCCCCCTGACTCGGCATAGAAGGGCGTTTGATCCAAAACTATCTGCACTTCTGTTCCCGCCACTGCCTCCTGCACTTGCTTGCCGTCAGCGATGATGGTCATGATCAAAGCTGGCGTTGAAGGTTGGGTGTAGCCCAGAAACTGGGTGGCGTTTATCCCAGCCGCCACTTGACTCAAACCTTGGGTCAGGTCAATGCTTTCATGGGCATCCTGTGAACGGCGGATCTGCTCTTCCATCGCTGCTTCAAAACCTGCGACATCCACCGTCAAGCTATGCTCAACAGCAACTTCTTGCGTGAGTTCCAAAGGAAAGCCGTAGGTGTCATAGAGGATAAAGGCATCTTTTCCAGAAACTTCCTGTGCTGTTCGTTCCAGGATTTCTGCCAGCAGTTTTTCACCCCGTTCCAGGGTTTTGAGGAATCTCGATTCCTCCCGTTGCAGTTCGGCTTTGATGACTTCTGCTCGTTCGCGCACACCTGGGTAGGCTGATTCAGAAAGGGCGATCGCTGTCTCAGCCACCTGCGTGGTAAATTCGCCCTCAACGCCAATCAGCCGTCCGTGGCGTACCACTCTTCGGATCAAGCGCCGCAAGATGTAGCCCCGACCAACATTTGATGCTGTGATGCCGTCAGCAATCATGTGGACCACAGCCCGGATATGGTCGCCAATCACCTTCAGGGATATCTTCGTCTTTTCGTCGTTGGCGTAATCAATTCCGGCAATCTCCGCCGCTGTCTTGATGATAGGAAAGATCAGATCGGTTTCGTAGTTGTTTGGGACGCTTTGCAGAATTTGCGCCATCCGTTCCAGCCCCAAGCCGGTGTCAATGTTCTGGTTCTGGAGGGGCGTCAGGTTGCCTTCACTATCCCGGTTGTACTGCATGAACACCAGGTTGTAGAACTCAATAAACCGGGTGTCGTCTTCCAAGTCAATGTCTTCATCACCCCGTTCGGGATGAAAGTCGTAGTAGATTTCTGAGCAGGGACCACAAGGACCAGTAGGGCCAGAAACCCAAAAGTTATCATCCTCTCCCAGGCGCTTAATCCGCGTTTCGGGAACGCCAATCTGGTCGCGCCAAATAGCAAAGGCTTCGTCATCTTCTCGAAAAACGCTGACAACGAGACGTTCTGGCGGCAAGCCAAACACCTTGGTTGACAGTTCCCATCCCCAGGCAATTGCCTGCTCTTTAAAATAATCCCCAAAGCTGAAGTTCCCCAGCATCTCGAAGAACGTGTGATGTCTGGCGGTGCGTCCGACGTTCTCAATGTCGTTCGTGCGGATGCACTTTTGCGAACTGGTCGCCCGCTTAAATTCCGGCGATCTCTGTCCTAGAAATATTGGTTTGAATGGCAGCATGCCCGCGATCGTCAGCAGTACGGTAGGGTCTTCTGGCACCAGGGAGGCACTGGGGAGGATTTTGTGTTCCCGTTGGGCGTAGAAGTTAAGAAATGTTTGTCGAATTTCGTTACCGCTGAGGAACTGAGGGGAAAAAGGCATGGCTATAAGAACAAGTGATATCGGGCTTCATCTATTTTTGCATCTCGTCTCCGGATAAAGCCATGCCTTTATGTTAGCTAACGATGATTGAGGGCAGTCAGGACAGGTAAAATAGAGGCTTCGTGATTCAAGCTAAACTTACAGGATTTGACGATGGCACTTAAACTCAAAGTCCCAAATATTATGTGTGATGGCTGTGCAGAGACGATTACCGAATCAATTGCGACGATGGAACCAGACGCCAAGGTGGACGTAGATGTGAAAGCCAAGACCGTCACCGTCGAATCTGCGGCCTCTGAGGAGACAATCAAACAGGCGATTACGGCGGCTGGGTATACGATTGAGGGTTATTAATAACTAGCGGGATGAAAAGCTCTCGCAAAGGCGCAAAGACGCGAAGGTAAAAAGGTACAAAGCTAAACTTTTGCCAAAAGTCTTTTTCTTAGCTTTCTTCTTTGCGAGAGATAAAAATTTACTCCTTTATGTAGAAGAGACGTCAGGAAAGTACTTGTCAAGCAGTTCCGGAATTTGTGCAGCCTTGACCCGGCTGTGGCGAGTTTTGTCTGGCATGATCAAGTTGGGGCCAGATGAACATTTTTTCATACACCCAGTTAACTTGACAGCAACTCGGTCTGCCAAGCCGCGATCGCTTAAAGCTGTCTGTAGCGCTTGACAAACTGCTTTGCCACCCCGCTTGATACAGTCAGACTTTTGACAGACCAAAATAGTAGTGGTGACTGGCGTTATCTTGTTTGGGAGAACGGTTTCAGGCTGACTGGAAGCCGCCGGTATAACTTTCTTGGCTTTCAGTTTCAGCTTGCCGGTTTTTGCGTCGAGTCTTTTCTCACCTATGACCTGAACCCAGTCACCCAATACTAAGGGCACGTTGAGGGTAGCCTGTAGCTGCTTGGATAGTTTGATCAGGCATTCACCTTCTGCCGTCGCTAGTCGTAGACATTTTGGTAGCGTCAACTCCCCTGCTGTTGCCTTGTCATCTTCAAATACAAAATCAAGGAGACGTCCCTCAAGATTTAGTTCTGATATTTTTTTGCTTTTAGATTTACTCATTATTAAGTTATGTATCTTTAGTCACTCTAACAGCATGTATTTATTCTCAAAGGAGACACGTTAGCAGGGATATGGGGCATAGGGCTTAGGGGATGAAAAATTTTTTCGCTAGCCCTCATCCTCTGTTCCCTAAAATTCAGATAGATAACTTACATA
>CAXUIV010000531.1:0-3852 GCA_964250875.1 uncultured bacterium | reverse complement strand
CCCCTACACCAACCCCTACGCCCATATCAACTCCCTCTCCAGGTGCTACTGGGTTGAAAGCAGAAGCGGTTATCAAGTCAGACTGGGATCAGGGTTTTTGTGTTGATCTGCTGATCACTAATCAGGGTAATACAAGTACTAAAAACTGGCAGCTGACGTTTCAGCTCAATCAGGCAACCATTACCGGCACTTGGAATGGAAATTTTGTTGCTCAAGGCACTAACTACGCAGTGACGCCGCCAGATTGGGGAAAAGTTATCCAGCCGAGTCAAACAGCAAGCTCTGTAGGATATTGTGCCAAAAAACAAGGGGCTAACTACAAACCTACGCAACTTTCAGCCACTAGTTTGTGAATCAGTAGAATGTCAGCCATCTAAGTTGCAGTTTCATGTTTGTCAGCTGTCCGTCGTTCGTTGTCCGTTGTTGAAATGACTAGACATTGTGACAACTGACCACTGGATCAGGGACAACTGACGGTCCCAACGAGAGATCTTGCTAGCTAAATGTGGAGCGGATTCGACTCATAAAGTGCATAGTTGTAGTACTTGTAACGCCGCTGAATCGCCAGAATGACACTGAGGACATCATGGGTTTGATTACTCTCTGCGGTTAACAACAGCTGAGAGAGACGAGGCAGCAATTGAGGATCACCATTTTTTCCTAACGCTTGGGCGGCGATCGCCCGCACAGAGGCATCCTCATCAGACAAGGCTTGAAGCAGAGCATCAATCGCGGCCTCAGTACCGATTCTTCCTAAACCCTGAGCAGCACTCCTCCGCACAGAGTTGTCTCGATCAGATGAGGCTTGGAGCAGGGCGGGAATTGCGGCCTCAGTACCAATTTTCCCTAATGCTTGGGCGACACTTCTACGCACAAAATTGTCTTTATCGGACCAAGTTTGGAGCAAAGCGGGAGTCGCCGCCTCAGTACCAATTCTCCCTAATGCCTGAGCGGCACTCCCACGCACCCAGTAATGCTTATCTAACAAAGCTTGAAGTAGAGCGGGAGTCGCCGCCTCAGCGCCAATTTTCCCTAACGCCTGGGCAGACATCGCTCGCACAGAGTGGTTTTCATCTGATAAAGCTTGCAGCAGAGCGGGAATTGCGGCCTCAGTACGGATGTTTCCTAACGCCTGGGCAGCTCTCCAACGGGTAAAGGCATTCTTATCAGACAAATTTTGGAGCAGAGCCGAAATCTCGGCTTCAGCATCGGTTTTATTGAGGGTTTGGGGAACACCGTCCAGCACTTGGAACGCAGTGGAAATTCCACTATTGGGATGTGTAACTCTAAAAAGCTCGTCTCTCAGTTGAGATTCTACAGCGATTAATCCCACTGTTTGCGGCTGAATCTCTGGCTTGACTTCTCTTACCAACCTGACCGCCAATTTTAAATCCACCTCTAGGGCTAGCTGCACCACTCGCACCGCCTGAGTCTGCTCCACCAGTGCCAACATGATCGCTAGAGATTCTGTCCACTTCAAGTAATTTAGATACTCTCGTTTCAGCTTGTCGTCGCTCAGATAGGGCAGTTGCTGGAGTAACCACTCTGCCGCATAGTACTCCTGAAGCAACTGGTGGCGAAATTCAACCCGATCGCCAATGCTGACATGAATCAAGTGATGTTGAAGCAAATCTTCTAGCCACACTTTTGCCCGACTAGGAGGATAATCGACCTTGCCCTGGAGAAATGCCGTCAGTACTGCTTCAGCTTCCTGTTTAGAAATCGCGACTCGCGACTGCGTCGGCGTTTCGCCCTGCATCGTGACCGCTGCTAACTGCTGCAATAACTGAGGCCACCAGTAGTAGGACTCGTCAGCAACCGGAATATCTCCTTTAATTTTGCGATCATAGCTTTGGGTAAAGTAGCGAAACGCCAAACCCAAATTTGGCGGCAAGTTGCCTGTGGCTCTAAATAGCTCACACAGCATCCACAGCAGCAGTGGGATTTGACCTAAATCCCACAAGCGATCGCTCCACTGCCGGAGCATCTGATCGCCCTGAGTTGGCAGATAGGCGTGGACGAACTGCTGGATCTGCCCTTCTGTTAGGGGCTGCATTTCTAGCTTGTTGTCGATTCCTAAGTCGCCTGCCACGCCCAAATCTCGCGTAGTGAAAATTGTCGGTGTAGCAATATAGCTCTGGCGAAATGCTTCTAAGTCTCGCTGCGCTGCCTCTGTTGGTAGTTCGTTCACCCCGTCAACCAGCAGCAAAAATTGTCCCTCAAGCAGCAGCGTTTCTATCTCTGCACTGTCTAGCTGTAACCCATGCCGCTGCAAAAACCTCCCAATGAGATCTAGCACTGAAATTTTATATTGCCGTAACTTGACCAGCACCGGAATTCGAGGTAGGACTCTGTCTGCCTCTCTTAAAGCGGGAGCTGATGATTCCTCCTCCCTTTCTGAGGAGAGAACGAGGTGACTTGCCTTTGCCTCTTCCAGTAACAACTGTGCTATCGCTGCTGACTTCCCCGATCCGAGTTGTCCCGCCAGTAGCACATGCTCTTTGGCGTACTTACGTAATCCTGCCAGAACTGGTAAGCGCTCGGTTTCCTCTAGCACTTCGCCCGTCTCTAACTGCGATCGCCGCACCGCTTGCACCATCAAGCCAAAATCAAACAGCGACGGCAATTTCTGCTCAGATTGTTGCTGACTTACGGTATCCGTGAGCGTGTAAAGGCTCCACCAATGCTGATATGTAGCGCAAACAGATTGCAGGTATCTTGAAAAATCGGTGCTGTAGTCTACAGTCATGCCAAAGAATCGACTGATGGGCGGTAATATGTGTTTCCTATGATACTCAGTAAAGAGTTTATGAACCCAATTCTGACTCACACCAAGGGTATTGACGCTTCTAAAATTGAGGTGTTCCAGCAGGCCGTGAGTAGTATTTGATAGTCTGAGGGCGACAAGAATCTGCGCAATGACAAAACTTTATGACATGTATCTTGACCAATGACGATGGAATAGATGCTCCTGGAATCCGAGCGCTCTACAAAGCAGTGAATGGTAAAGGTGTAATCGTTGCTCCTAGAGATCATCAATCGGGTTGTGGTCATCAAGTCACTACAACTCAACCAATTCACGTCCAGCGTCGTTCTGATACTGAGTATGCGATCGCCGGTACTCCAGCTGATTGTGTCCGCATTGCGCTGACTCATCTTTGCCCAGATGTCAAATTTGTGCTGTCTGGGATCAATGCTGGAGGAAATATGGGGGCTGACGCCTACATCTCAGGGACTGTTGCCGCCGTGCGCGAAGCTGCCCTGCACCGTGTTCCAGGAATTGCCATTTCCCACTACCGCAAAGGGAGACGTAACGTTGACTGGGATGTAGCCGCCCGGTGGACAGCCGGAGTTTTAGCTGACTTACTCAACCGTCCAACCGAACCGGGAACCTACTGGAATGTGAATCTACCCCATCTAGAACCAGGCGAGCGCGACCCAGACACGGTGTTCTGCCAACCCAGTACTCAACCGTTGCCAGTTAACTACCGTATTGAAGGCGAACACTTTCACTACGTAGGAGAATATGCCAAACGCGATCGCACTCCCGGCACCGATGTTGATGTTTGCTTCTCAGGCCACATTGCCATAACCCAGCTAAAACTCTAAAGCTTCTACTCCTCACCTCTCAATCTTTACCAGTGGGAATATCAGGCCCCTCAATCGCAGCTAACAGGCGTTCTAGAGCTTCTGTTAGCTGCGTTAGCCTAGCCAGTGAATCATCCTGAGTTTCAGCTAATGTCTGTACTGCGTCACACAAGGCAAAAATTTGATAACCCTGTTGCTGAACCTGCTGTCCTTGTTGTTGCACTTGAATAGTGAGGGCATCTACTCGGTCAGCAAGACGGTCGA
>CAXUIV010000530.1:0-3853 GCA_964250875.1 uncultured bacterium | reverse complement strand
GCGATGACCTGCTGGAGCAGCACCATCAAATATTTGCAGTTCTTTAGGCCCAAACCGACGACCAATGCTCATAACTTCCAGCAGATCCGGGTTTTCGTAAGCCATATCGGCTTCGGAAAGATGACCAAAGGCTTCATGGACAAATAAGCCGGTCAGAATTGGGTCTATGACCACAGTGTAAGTGTTGCCTTTGACTGGCGGCAGGGAGAGGACATCTACTGCTCTCTGCGCGGCACTACGGACTTGTTTGTCCAAACCGATTAAATCTTCATAGGCTTTGCGAGAGCCATTGGTTTCCCGTCCCGTCTGCACGGTGTCGCCATCGCGGGCGGTGGCAGCAAAGCGCATTTCCAGATCCACCCAAGATTGCTCGATGAGTGTACCTTCTGAAGTCGCCAGGATGATTTCTTGAGCAGTGTCGTTGTAGCGTACAGAGGTAGTGGTAATGCGGGGATCGACACTGCGAAGGATGGCAGTGTATTGATGGCACAGATCTTTTTTGCTTGCAAGTGATACCTGGCGGGGATCGGTACCAGTCAGAGGCAGGTGACAACTGGCTTGGACGGGGTCAACGGGGGCTAGTTGGGTTTCAGAGTCACCAACAATCCGGGCAGCGGCGATCGCTTCCTCTATGCGATCGCGAATGGTTGCCAGTTGGTTAAAGCTACTCATACCCCAGCCGCCTTTGTGACAAGCTCGGACTTGTCCACCAATCGAAATGCCTTCGCTCAGAGTTTCTACCTTATCGCCACGCACCATGATGTCAGTCCCTTCCGCTTTTTCCAGTCGAATGGCAAGGTAGTCTACCTGGGAGCGGTAAGTAGAAATTAGCTCAGAGAGTAAATTTTTGGCGTCGGCTAATGAGTTTGGCATAGAAAGTATTTGAGTCTTTAAGTTTTAATTGCTGTACCATCTCCACCATATCGTCTATGGGCCTTGCAGTTAGCTCCGCTGTCACGTTATGACCCTAGATTAAAATGATATTAAAATTTGCATGAATCTCCATACTTTAAGCACCGCGCTTATATCTTTGAGAAGAATAAAGATTTCTAGATATATGTAAAGTAGTGGTGAGCTGATGAAAATTTTAGTACTAACTTGGGAGTTTCCACCCCGACTGGTTGGAGGAATTGCTCGCCATGTATCAGAGCTATATCCGGAACTGGTTAAGCTAGGGCATGAAGTTCACCTGATGACGGCGGAGTTTGGCCAAGCGCCGAGGTATGAGGTCGTAGACGGAGTGCGGGTCCATCGATTGCCGGTGGGTTGGAGCAACGATTTTTTCCACTGGATCGTGAACTTAAATGAGAGTCTGGGATACCACGGGGCCAAACTGATATCGGAGGATGGCCCATTTGACGTCATTCACGCTCATGATTGGCTGGTAGGAGATGCCGCGATCGCCCTGAAGCACAACTTCAAGGTGCCGTTGGTTGCTACAATTCACGCAACTGAATACGGTCGCTACAACGGCATTTATAACGACGACCAACGCTACATCAGTGGCAAAGAGAAGCTACTGGCTTTCAACGCTTGGCGGATTATTGTCTGTACTGACTACATGCGGCGAGAGGTGGAAGCAGCCCTAGAAAGTCCGTGGAACAAAATTGACGTTGTCTACAACGGCATTCGAGCAGAGAAAAAGCATCACCACGGTTTTGATGCTGGTAACTTCCGTCGCCAGTTTGCCGAAGATGGCGAGAAGATAGTCTACTACGTCGGTCGCATGAGTTACGAGAAAGGTGTCTCCGTGCTGCTGAACGCAGCTCCCAAAGTGCTGTGGGAGATGGGAGGCTACACCAAGTTTGTTTTTATTGGCGGTGGTAAAACCGACCATCTGAAGCGTCAAGCCTGGAACTTAGGAATTTGGAATGAGTGTTATTTCACTGGCTTTATGGCTGACGACTACTTAGACAAATTTCAGACCATTGCCGACTGTGCCGTTTTCCCCAGTCTTTATGAACCCTTTGGCATTGTCGCCATAGAGAGCTTTGCGGCTCGCGTCCCTGTTGTTGTCTCAGACACAGGTGGCTTCCCAGAGGTGGTACAGCATACCAAGACGGGTGTTATCACCTGGACTAACGATGCCGATTCCTTGGCTTGGGGGATTTTGGAGGTATTGAAGAATCCTGGTTATGCTCAGTGGCTGGTGGACAACGCCTATGAGGATTTGGAGCGGCGATTCAGCTGGCCCAAGTTAGCCCAGCAGACTGAGGCAGTCTACCGCCGGGTAGTGAAGGAGCGATCGCAAGTTGATTGGTAAAGAACAGCAAAGCTAAAATTCGGGGGGCCAGAGGTCGGAGATTAATAGCTCCCAGCCTGGTAGCAGATCTGGGAGTGTCAGCGTGTCTCCATCTCTCAAAACGACTGGCTCTTGTTTCAAACGGTAGACGGTCAGCGTTAGTTTGTCCGGATCAATCAAAATGCCAACTGCCCCCAGCTCCAGAAACATCTGGATCTTCTCTCTGAGCTTCTTGGTGTTGTCGGTTTTAGACTTGATCTCTACTGCCAAATCTGGCACTAACTCGACAAAATCGCGCTTGCTTCGTCGGAGCCGCTCAGCTCTGACGTAGGATACATCTGGAGCGCGAAGGTTTCTGGGTTCGCCATTGGTTTCTCCCTCTTCCTCAGTAAGAGTGGGAAGGATAAAGCCAGCACTGGAACCAGCAACCCGCCCTAACCTACGAGGTATCACCCAGATGTTAAGGAAGGTACTGAGTCGAGTACCAATTTCTTCCGAGGCAAAATCAGATGGCCCCATAATCACGATGCTCCCATCTACCAACTCCATCTGCCAGTCTGGATGTTGCTTTTGAACTTCTACCAAATCTGGAATTGTCATCGCCATAGGAACATTTACCAGTGCTGTACCCATAATTTTAGGCGATTGTTATTCGTTGGCGCTCAGCTTGACGGTTAACAATTTGTCTAAATTCCATCGTTTCTAACTGTGAGTGTTCAACCCAACACGATATGCAGCTTGCTGGCGCAGACTTTGAATTGTAGCGATCGCGTGTCTTGCCACTTGGTCAATCTCAGCTGCTGTGTTAAAGCGTCCAATTCCAAATCTGATAGAGGCATAAGCCAACTGTTCTGAGCGTCCTAGTGCCGTCAGGACATGAGAAGGGGCGACTGTTGTGGACGAACATGCTGAGCCAGAAGACACTGCCATCACTGACTGCAATCCCAGTAACAAAGCTGCCCCATCCACCCCTTCAACACTAATGTTAAGGTTGCCTGGTAGCCGTTGTGTCGGATGACCATTGAGATGAATACCATCTAGCTGGCTCAACTGTTGCCACAATTGTTGCCGCAACTGAGTTAGGCGTTCCGTTTCTGTCGCTTGTTCTGCCAACCCTAGTTCCACTGCCTTGGCAAACCCAACAATTTGAGGAGGATAGAGAGTACCAGAACGCATTCCCCTTTCATGCCCACCACCGTGTAGCTGAGCAGCCAGTTGGACTCTAGGGTTACGGCGGCGGACGTACAGCGCTCCGATTCCCTTTGGACCATAAGCCTTATGGGCAGTTAGAGACATGAGATCGATTTTCATCGCCTCGACATCTAAAGGAATTTTACCAATAGCTTGAGCCGCATCACTGTGAAAGAGGACTTGGCGATCGCGGCAGACTGCGCCAATTTCTGCTAGTGGCTGCAAGACTCCAATTTCGTTGTTAGCCGCCATCACCGAAACTAAAATCGTGTCAGGTTTTATTGTTTGCTCTAGTTGGGTTAAATCAATTAGCCCATCACTTTGGACTGGCAGAAATGTGACTTCAAAGCCGAGCGATCGCAAGTAACGGCAGGGATCAAGGACAGCACTATGCTCTGTCTGCACCGTAACGATGTGACG
>CAXUIV010000529.1:0-3873 GCA_964250875.1 uncultured bacterium | reverse complement strand
AGCTTCACGTACTTACCGGGAGAACCAGTAAAAACCTCTGCCACAAAGAAAGGTTGCGACAAGAATCGCTCCAGCTTCCGGGCACGGGCTACCGTTACCCGGTCATCCTCGGATAATTCGTCCAGACCTAGAATTGCAATAATGTCTTGAAGTTCTTTGTACCGCTGTAGCGTTGCTTGAACTTGACGAGCAGTGTTGTAGTGATCATCACCCACGACACTCGGCTGCAACATGGTGGAAGTCGAACCCAACGGGTCAACAGCCGGATAAATTCCCTTCGATGCCAAGCCGCGTGACAGTACTGTTGTTGCATCCAAGTGGGCAAAGGTTGTTGCCGGAGCTGGGTCAGTCAAGTCGTCCGCCGGAACGTAAACTGCCTGAATCGAGGTAATCGACCCCTCATTTGTAGAAGTAATACGCTCTTGCAGATCGCCCATTTCTGTTGCCAGAGTCGGCTGATATCCCACGGCTGACGGCATCCGGCCCAGTAGCGCCGACACCTCAGAACCCGCTTGCACAAACCGGAAGATATTGTCAATGAACAGCAGAACGTCCTGCTTACTCACATCTCGGAAGTACTCCGCCATCGTCAGGGCTGCCAGCCCGACGCGCATTCTGGCTCCTGGTGGCTCATTCATCTGGCCGTAGACTAGAGCCACCTTGGACTCGTTGATGTTCTCCTCGTTAATGACCCCTGATTCCTTAAATTCGTTGTAAAGGTCGTTGCCCTCACGAGTCCGCTCGCCTACTCCACCAAACACGGATACACCACCGTGTTCTTTGGCGATGTTGTTGATCAGTTCTTGAATGATGACGGTCTTACCCACACCAGCACCACCAAACAGACCAATCTTGCCGCCGCGACGGTAAGGCGCTAGCAGATCCACGACTTTGATGCCGGTTTCAAACACCGAAGGACTGGTTTCTAACTCAGTCAACTTGGGAGCGGGACGGTGGATCGGGAGAGTCTTCTCAGCGTTGACTGGACCTAAATTGTCTATAGGTTCACCCAAGACGTTAAAAATCCGGCCTAGGGTGACGTTACCAACCGGCACACTGATAGGAGCGCCAGTATTGACGACTTCCATGCCGCGAATCAAGCCATCAGTGGTACTCATGGCAACAGCCCGTACTTGGTTGTCGCCCAACAGTTGCTGCACTTCGCTCGTAACGGCAACTTCCTGTCCAGCTTCGTTGGTACCTTTGATCGTTAAGGCATTGAAGATTTGCGGCAGCTGACCGCCAGGAAACCTAACGTCTATAACGGGGCCAATAATTTGCGTGATGTAGCCTACGTTTGTCTTCTCTGAAGTGGTGACCATGCTTTACGGATTTAACTCAGCTGTTTTTCAGATCCAGTCAGACAGTTTTGCGGTTAAAATTGTCAATTTTCAGATTAGCACTGATGGCACCCCAGGTGGACTCTTACCACTTTTCTCCCCTGCCTTCTTCAAGATGAGGAGCTTATCTGTTGGCACCTGTAGTTACCAAGTCAAGCTGATCGATCGCAAAGCCTGTGCCCGGTGCCCTCTCGCCATTGATCGTCACCTTGGCAATGTTGGCACTGTCACTGACGACACCAAGGTAAGTTACAGATTTATTAATCGAGCCGAAGGTGCTGAGACCTGTAGTTGTGAAGCTACCGAGGCTATTTCCTAAGGAATCGAACGCTTCAATCGTTGCGAGGAAGCTAAAGCTGCTAACAAGCCGATTCCCACCTGCCGCTTGAATTTGAGTACCGGCTCCAGATACAGGAACGTTGAAATCAAGCGTTATTGGGCCTCCTACAAGGTTCCTTCCGGTGAAAAGCAGGTTATCTCCTTGAGGGAAATCCCCATTCCACGAGCTGCCATCCCCTTGAATGAGCAACTGAAAGGGGTCGGAGGTTTTGCTGACTGTCACACCCACCCGACAAGCGAAGGTTACCGGACCACAAACAGCTACTGAGTCAGGAGGTACTGTAGAAGGGGTTGAGATGACTGAAATAGGGTTAGGAATACTAATGTATGGCTGGCCTAGCACTTCCCAGTTCACGACTTCATCCGCTCCTAGTGCCGCACGAGTCGTAACGAGTGTCAGATCTGCCTGAGCTGCATCTGTGAACAATGCTCCCATGAGGACCGTTACACCAACGGTGACTGCCGACATTCTCATAACACCTAAGGTAGCCATAGGACTTATTCCCTCTAAGAAGTGGATGGTAGGGCTAAAAATATGTACTGAGATTCTGATGACTATTGCGTGGAGACAAACTCACACACTTATTTGAGAGTAGATAGCAACACTGATATACAGTCTACTGCAATACTATAGCTTCCCAGCTTTTACTTACACCACCACCAAGCACAAAGAAACAACTTCTTAGAGCTAAGAACCCTTATTCAGTAAACGAAGCAGCTCTTCGCGTACCACACAAAGCCAATGATTTTGACCGCTCGCGGCACGTAAGCGAGGTATCGTTCTGAGCAGGGTGCCTCACCCCCTACAGGCAAACCGCGTTTAGACTGCGCCCCTCACTCTTTGCCCGTCACTAGGCGAAGCGCTAAGATTCACCCTTAACCCGTCGAATGGGTAAGTTGGCAATTAATGCTGTTGCCCGTTGATTATTTTCCAGAGAAAACTCCATCCCCTCGGCATCGAGTTCTACATAGCGGGAAACGACTTCTATAATTTCTCGCCGCATAGACTCAATCGCCTGAGGGCTAAGATCAGCCCGGTCATGGGCAATTACCAGTTGCAGCCGACGCTTAACCTCTGTGCGACTGCTGTCAACAGTAATGCGGGGAAAAAGTCGTTCTAGAAGTTCGCTAATCATGGCAGCTGTACAGGATTGGGCTTTAGACAATTTTGGTCCACAGCAACTTACGAATGCGGGACAAGATGCTGTCGTTATTAGGATTGAGGTTAAGAAACTCAACCGTCTCCCCCTCCAGTCTGCGAGCAATATTGACAAATGCTATTCCAGCTAAAGACGGACTTTCCGCTAGTACCAGAGGCTCACCACGATTGGTAGAGACAATGACGCGCTCGTCTTCCGGAATCACTCCAATCAGCGGCAACGCCAGCAGTTCTTGAACATCATGCACCGACATCATGTCATTCACCTGCACCATAGCTGGTCTAAGTCGATTAACCACTAGGTGAATTCGCTTGACACCTTGCGCTTCTAGCAAGCCAACCACTCTGTCAGCGTCACGCACTGCCGCAATTTCCGGTGTCGTAACAATGAGAGCTTCTTGTGCAGCAACTGTCGCGTTTTTGAAGCCCATTTCGATTCCAGCGGGGCTGTCAATCAACACGTACTGATACTTCTGAGTCAACTCGTTAACCAGCTGGCTCATCTGGTCCGGACTCACTGCCTCTTTTGTCCGGTTTTGGGCTGCCGGGAGAAGTACTAGTCCTGGTTGCCGCTTATCTTTCACCAGTGCTTGATCTAAACGGCACTGCCCAGCAAAGACTTCAAGGGCAGTGTAAACCACTCTGTTCTCTAGCCCTAGCAGCAGATCCAAATTTCTGAGGCCAAAATCCGCATCGACTAAAGCAACCTGACGCCCCAACCTGGCTAAAGCCATGCCCAAATTGGCGCTAACAGTGGTTTTACCCACCCCTCCTTTGCCGGAGGTAATCACAATAATGCGACTCATGACTTTAATAAAAACTGGGATTTGGAAAAATCAGTCGTTTTGGTAATGCGAATTCCCTCAGGCGTGACGTGAGCAATCTCAGGGTGAATCTGAAGTGGCTGCGTCTGTGGTGCCCTGGCTACATAACTCGCAATGCGAAGCTGGGTAGGCTCCATCTGTAGCGCCATGATTAAACACTCTTGATTGCCGCTGGCACCAGCATGGGCAACCCCACGTAGACGACCCCAAA
>CAXUIV010000528.1:0-3894 GCA_964250875.1 uncultured bacterium | reverse complement strand
TCATCTTCCCATGGTGAACGTCGTCGGTTCGAGCCCGATCGCCCGCTTGAGGACTTACTAGAAAACGGGCTTCGATACCGCCTTCTGGTTGTTAGGTGTCTGTACAAACAACTGACAACCAGCAAAACCTTACAGGGACGGTGTAAACGAGATTGTTACATGGCAGTGGCTACGCTGATTCTAGATGAGTGACCGGAATTTGTTCGGTTCTTTCAGGCGCTTTTACTCCAGTTGCAACGGCATAAACTTCATGAAGAATATCGGCTGAGTAGTACCGATTGCCGCAGACATCACAAACACCAATCGTCACATCTTCAAGAATGACGAATCCATCCCTATGCTTGAATGACTCACGTTTGACAGTTCGGGGTTGAACAGTTCCTTCGCAATACTCGCATCTATATTCGTACATACCCAGAAATCACCTTTATTGAAAGCGAGCTTGCGGTCATGCTCCACCAAAAACAGCGGTTAGTCCATTAGGTGATTGGCGATCGCCCAAACCTTCACTTCTGCGCGATCAAACCTATGGCGATCAAGATCGACCCACTCAATTGCATAACCATCGCCCAGTAACTGCCAGTTTTGCTGTTCCTGATAGAACCAATTGTCATTGAACATCGCTTGCATCAATTGACTTATGCTGAATGCGGAACTAAGACTCGTGCCGCCTTGCCGGACGACCTGGACAAATCCTCAAACAGCGCAAGAATCGATTATGAAGACTCATGAAACGCAAACGCCAATTAATGACACTGTCTCAACTACAAATTTCGATTGCAGTTGCAGAGTACAACAGTTTCAGCGAGGCAGCCTTGCAGCTAGACATGTCTCAATCGGCTGTAAGTAATGCGATCGCCACTTTAGAAGCTGACTTGGGAGTCGTCTTATTCTTACGTGGTCGTCATGGTGCTCACCTCACCCCAGTTGGAAAACGAGTAGTTTCTCTTGCGCAGCAGATGATGCATCTTCAAGAGGAGATTCTCAAAGAGGCAAATTTGGCCAGAAGTTTGCGAGGCGGTGAAGTGCGTATTACCTCATTTCGGAGTATCACAACTCACATCTTGCCAGAAGTCATGGCCCAGTTTTGCCAACGGTTTCCGGAAATCTCTATTAGTATAGCGGAACACTTCGACCACCAGAGGATTGAGGACGACCTGCGCCAAGGGCGGGCTGACATTGGCTTGATTGACGCGGATACGAGTGACGAGTTTGAGACTTGGGAACTGTTCCAGGACGAGTTTGTGGTGTTGCTACCGCCTTCCTTTCAGCCACTAGCTAAACTGAGTTGGGAACATTTGAACACCTATCCATTTATTATGGCTGCTGATGAAAATAACTGTGACGAGCAGGTTTATGCCCACTGCGCGGCGTTCGGCAAAACTCTCAATGCAGCATATCATCTCCGAGCCGATTCGACTATTGTAAGTATGGTTGCCAGAGGCTTGGGGGCTACCATTATTCCTCGTCTGGCCGCCGAACCAATCCCGACCAACGTGCAGGTGTTCAGCTTACCTGTGCCTTTGTTCAGAGTCATCCGGGTCGCTATTTTGGCAAATGCGCTTCTATCTCCACCTGTCTTTGCCTTTCTAGATATGCTCAAAGCTTCAGACTGGTTTGCTGCCCAGACTGAGTAATCGCTTTTACTACTGGTAGGAAGCTACGATCAGGACGATCTAAACAGAAGTTTGATGATGAGTTCGTAACAGTAGCCACCAATTAACACGCCAGCTGCCCCAATCAACCCCATTAATGGAGGCACCGGGGCCGGTAACTTAATCCAAGCAAATGCAACACCAATAATCCAGCCTCCTAGCAGGGCTGTACCAGCCTGTTTGAGGAAATCCATCCTTGAATTCACTGTCGTGACAACGTTCTATAGTACAGCTACAGAGCAAGATTTAGATTCGAGTCAGCCATTTGTTTCAGTTTATTGGATTGACAACAATGAAGACAGGCAGATTGTACGGTATCATCAGATACCCGCTGCCACCTGAGAAAAGTTTCCTGCACCATATCTTCTGCGTCACTCGCACTGCCAAGACGAGGCAGACGCTCTCGTTGTGACAAAGGTAGAAGAAATGTCCTAATCTCAGTTCGCTTACCCCAATTGACACAATCGTGTCCTTTGCCGAACACTCACGTCGCGAGGCCCTGAAAATATCTGAGATAAACGAGGGTGCAGTCTAATCTATTTTCTGAGTAACCTGGTAAACACACCGCCGATCGCCCGCTAGGATGTGTTCAATTCTTTCAATTGCGACATCGTCACCCAAGGCGGCTTGAAAAATATCTAATTCCATCCGACACAAACCAGTGCAACTGGTGGCGACTGCACAAATGGGGCAATGCTTCTCGGCGAGTAAGAAGGTTCCATCTACTTGAGCGACCACCTCTGCCATATAGCCCTCCTCAGTTCGCTGTTCGGCAAGAGCGTCCAATCGCTGCTGAAGCGAGGCATCGTGAGGCACAATTGCTTGGTACATCTGAATCTGTTCGCGAGTTCTAACTTCTAGAAGTCGCTCTAACCCCTCCTCACCGAATGCCTCTTTCATCGAGTTGATTAGTCCCAAGGTCAACTCAGCATAGCGATCGGGAAAGAACCGATCGGCGGCAGATGTTAATTGCCATAGTTTGGCTGGTCGCCCCATCGGACGAGATTCTTCCTGATACGTGACCAATCCTTCCTTTTGCAGCCCATAGAGATGCTGCCGCACCGCCATTGCGGTGATTTTAAAGCGGGAGGCGATCGCTTCCGCATCTAGCGGTCCATCCTGTTTAAGCAGTTTGATGATCGCCCGTCGGGTGCGAACGCTGGCTGATTCATCTGATTTAGAAGTATCCATATCAAGAATCTAAAGAAAAAGCTTTACAAAGTCAACTGGAATGACCTACGATTATTCTAAAGTTTTTTCTTTATAAAGTATCTTCACGTTGACGATCTGGAGGTTTAAACATGGTTTCAGCAGTCCAGCACATTAACCCTGCTGGGTTAAATGACCCATCCTACTTTGGCTACACTCACGTCACCGTTGTTCCGCCGGGTGCAAAGTTAGTCTATGTTGCGGGCCAACTTGGTGAGGATGAGACGGGCAAGCCAGTTGCCGATGATTTTGAATCTCAACTAAAGCAGGCGTTTTTGAACCTCCACACGGCGTTAGCGGCAGTTGGGGCAACACCAGAACAAGTGGTCAAAATCACCATTCTTTCTGTGCATCATGATGCTGAAAAGCAGCAGCTCATTTCTAAAGAACGCAATGCTTTTTGGCAGGGGATGCAAAAACCAGCCAGTACTCTGATTCCAGTAGCAGGACTAGCGGTGGATGGCATGTTGTTTGAAATCGATGCGATTGCCGTCATTGCTGACGCTTAACTAAAGGAGGTTCTTATGTCATTACCGTTGATTTTGCAGCCAGGAGAAGGGCGGTCAGTCACGATTCATACGAGTACATGCACTTTTAAAGTGACGGGTGAGGAGACAAACGGTCACTTTGGGCTATTCGAGTTTGTCATGGAGCCGGAAACAAACGGTGCCAGTCCTCACATTCACAAGCATTTAACTGAAATCTTTTATGTCGTTGAAGGGGAAGTGGAACTGGTACTCGACCGGGAACGCATTCATGCCGCACCGGGAACGTTGATGCGAGTGCCAGAGGGGACACCGCATGGTTTCTCTAATCCTGGGAAAACACGCTCGAAGTTGCTGATTATGTTTTGCCCTGCTGATTCACGGGAGCAGTACTTTGAGGGATTGGCTAAACTGACGAAGAATGAGCGACAACCAAGCCAAGCTGAACTGCTTGAGTTGATGCAAAAGTTCGATCAATATCCCGTTCCTATGATTTGATAGATGTTTCATCTTTGATGCCCAGAGAAGCAGGCACCGCAATAGGT
>CAXUIV010000527.1:0-3897 GCA_964250875.1 uncultured bacterium | reverse complement strand
TCGAAAATGCTGGAGCAGATAAGTGTGTGCTGCTGCTGATGCAGGATGAACGCCTGTTAGTCAAAGGGCTTGTCAGCGTCGGGGCAGAACCAGTAGTCATGCAGCAAATTCCAGTGGAGGAGAGCCAGGACATTCCCCACAACCTGATTTATAGAGTTAAAAACCGCTTAGAGCCTGTTGTGCTGCTTGATGCTATTGCCCACCCTGAATTTGTCACCGATCCTTACTTCCTGCGGCAGCAACCCAAAAGTATTCTGTGCAGTCCCATTCTGCATCAGGGGAAGTTGCTCGGCATTGTTTACTTGGAAAACAAGCTAACGCTCGGAGCTTTCACGAACGAGCGGATTAACATCCTCAACCTGCTTTGCGCTCAAGCCACAATTTCTTTACAAAACGCCCATATCTATCAGCAATCGCAGAACTACGCGCAAGAGTTAGAGCGATCAGTCTTCAAACTGCGTGCCAGTGAAGCTCGCTTCCAAAGGCTTGCAGATAACCTGCCTGGAATGATTTACCAGATCCGCATCGCTCCTGATGGATCTACCTCAACACCATACATCAGTTCTGGTTGTGCTGAACTCTATGAGGTGCCACCCACAGACTTCTTGACGGGAATCAGAGATTTGCGTTCGCTGGAACATCCCGATGATCGCCCAGGCGTCACCCAAGCAATAATTCACTCAGCTCAAACCATGACGCCGTTTGAATACGAATGGCGTATTGTCACACCTTCAGGCAGGCTGAAATGGATTCAAGCCGCATCTCGTCCCGAACCGCAAGCCGATGGCTCACTTGTGTGGGATGGTGTGATGCTGGATATCAGCGATCGCAAACAAACAGAGCGACAGTTGCAGGAATCACGGCAGTTGCTACAGATGGTGCTGAATACCATTCCTTACAAGGTGTTCTGGAAAGATCCTAACCTGGTTTATCAAGGCTGTAACGCCTCTTTTGCGCATGTGGCGGGCGTTGGTTCACCGTCCGAAATTGTTGGCAAGACGGACTATGATTTAGCTTGGACAACTGAGGAAGCGGACTTTTTCCGCGAGTGCGATCGGCGTGTCATGGAGTCAAACGCTCCCGAAGTCGGTATTATTGAACCTCAGCTGCAAGCCGACGGCACAGCGGCTTGGGTAGAAACCAGTAAATTGCCACTCCATGATAACAACGGCAGCGTCGTTGGTATTCTAGGCATTTATCAAGACATCACCGAACGCAAAAGAGCCGAAGCTGCGTCAAAAGAATTCCAAGAAAGACTCACGTTTTTAATTCAGCAGGCTCCCCTCGCAATCATTGAGTGGAATCTTGAGTTTAAGGTAGTTGGCTGGAATTCGTCGGCGGAAGAAATCTTTGGCTATGAAGCAGCAGAAATGCTAGAGCAGCACGCGACTCAAATTGTTCCAGAATCAGACAGACATCATGTCGCTGAGGTGATGCAATCGTTGCTCGCCCAGCGAGGCGGATACCATAGCCTAAATCAGAATATTCGCCACGATGGCGAAGTCATCACTTGCGAATGGACCAACACACCCTTACTAAACGCTGAGGGGCAATCAATAGGCATCTTTTCAATCGTTCAAGACGTGAGCGATCGCATAGCTGCTGAACTCGCCATTGGGCAAAAAACTGAAGCCCTCGAACACGCCCTACAAGAATTACAGCAAGCCCAACTGCAAATGATTCAAAGCGAAAAGATGTCTGCATTGGGTAACTTAGTAGCCGGGATTGCACACGAGATCAACAACCCTGTTGGCTTCATTGCCGGAAATTTGCAGCCTGCTCTTGATTATGTTAGAGATATTTTTGAGCTGCTCCATTTGTATCAGCAAGAATATCCAAATCCTAGTGCAGCAATTCAAAATGAAATGGAAGCAATCGACCTAGAGTATGTGCGAGAAGATCTGCCGAAGCTGATTAACTCGATGAAGTTGGGGGTTCAGCGCATTCGTGATATCAGTACAGGTTTGCGAACATTCTCTAGAGCAGACAGAGACTACAAAGTGCCGTTCAACATTCACGATGGCATTAATAGCACTATTTTAATTCTTAAACATCGCTTGAAGGCGAACGGCAACCGCCCAGCTATTGAAGTTGTCAAAGAATACGGTAACTTGCCTCCGGTTGAATGCTTTCCCGGGCAGCTTAATCAGGTGTTTATAAATATTTTAGCGAACGCAATTGATGCACTAGAAGAGGGAATGAAAAAAGATTCTTCACTTTCTCCCACAATCCACACTCGTACAGACATCTCTGATTCGCAACAGGTGACAATTCGGATTTCAGACAACGGTATTGGGATGTCTGAGGATACTAGAAGGCGAATATTTGATCATCTGTTCACCACGAAGGCTGTTGGTCAAGGGACAGGGTTAGGATTGGCGATCGCTCAGCAAATCGTTGTTGAAAAACACGGCGGCAAGATTGAGGTTAACTCAACGTTGGGCAAGGGTACTGAGTTTTTAATTACGCTTCCGGTGAAGGCCAATGGTTAAATAGGCGTTGCTGAATTGCAGGATGATTTGCCCTCATCCCCAGCCCTTCTCCCTGGGGAGAAGGGAGCCAGAACTCTTGTTCCCTCTCCCTGGGGAGAGGGCTAGGGTGAGGGCGGATTTTGGCATTCATCTCTCAATTCAGCAACGCCGGTTAAATAAAGTCCTCACTTGCTAGGAGAATCAATTGAATAGGAATGTCAAAACAACAGGTGCTTGTTGCAGCAACTCTCTTTTACGCTCTATTACACAGTCAGCTACCCTTCAATCGCTACCTTAACGGAGCATAATTTCAGCTGTTTGTTCTCTGATTCAGTTTTTATTTGACCACTGCCGCCACAAGTGCTGCAATTCTCCCATCGTGACATCTTCTCGTAGTGACGTATGACTCTTCCACTACCGCCGCAAGTGGGGCAGGTTTTGGTAAGTGGAGAATCCTCTAATTGTCCACTATTGATACAAACTTGCACCGTTATCAACTCCTACTTCATTAAATTAAATACCTGAAAACGGGCAGTTCACACTCCTTCTTCTGAGAAATCTTGAGGTGAACGAATCCTTCTCCTCAAAAAACGTCCTCAGTTTGTCACTTTAGATAGAGTCGGAAAAGTGAAGATCGACATTTAAGAAAGAATTTAAAGTGAACTTAACAAGATTTTAAGAGAGAAGCGTAAAGATCTCTCTTTTGCTGGCGCTACCTAGCTTCTAGCTCCTGTAGAATTTGATATAAACCTGCTTAAACTTCCAAAACATCACCGAATCAAAACAACATCTGAGATTTTATTGCTTTTGAATGGAGTTCCGGTGATGACCTTACAACAACCAGAGCGCCATTCTGGTGTTACTTTGACAAAGCCAGACGGCTAGGTACTTTTGGATAAAGCTTTATAAGGCTGATGATACGACAACCAAGACGTCAACGGGGTGTCACCCTGACGAAACGAGGAGCGTCAAGAATTGAAGAGGCGATGCACAAGGCGGCGGCTCAAAGCGGTATAAATCGCTACAGTCTTGAAGAATTGTGTGAACGAACCCAATTAGACCGACGCACCATCACCAGGTTACTAGCTCGGAATGAGTCAGTTGACAGACGGTCACTCGAACAATTCTTTCTCGCTTTTAATCTGGAGTTGGTTAGAAGTGACTATGCTTTGCCAGATGATGATTTCTCGTCTCCTACTCCTAGTGCAAACACACTTCTAGCTCAAGATTTGGAACAGGCAATCGATGTTTCAACTTTCTATGGACGCACCCAAGAACTAAATCAGCTAGAGCATTGGTTGCAGGATCGCTGTCGAGTTGTCGCCGTGCTAGGCATGGGAGGAATTGGCAAGACTGCTTTTGTTGCGAAGCTAGTCGAACAAACAAAGGAGCAGTTTGAGTATGTGATATGGCGATCGCTACGCAA
>CAXUIV010000526.1:0-3897 GCA_964250875.1 uncultured bacterium | reverse complement strand
TAGAGCACTTCAATGGCATTGAAGGGGTCAGCGGTTCGAATCCGCTTAGCTCCATCTCCTGAAAACCAGCCACACCTGGCTTTCCATCTGTGATTTAAATGCGTGATAAATTACCGCTATTCGGCTGGTAGAGACATTATTTCTGCCTGGACAGGTGCGACTCCTAACTGCTCCGGTTGCCTTAACTGCCACTGTCGTTCTAATAGCTCCAGTACCAATTGGTGATAATCTGCTAAGACAGGACGGTGCCCGACGCTGATAAAAGTTGTTTCTGTCGCCTGTAATAGTCGGTATAAACCTTCCTCATTTTTTACATCTAACGCACTTGTCGCCTCATCCAAAATTGCGTAGGCAGGTTTGTTAAGCAGTAGACGGGCGAAGGTAATGCGCTGTTGTTCTCCCAAAGACAGAACAGATGCCCAGTCAAGTTCCACATCAAAACCGCCAAATCTCTCATCCAAACCTTTCAGGTTCACCTGTTGGAGTACCTGTTTAAGTTCTTTCTCCTCAACCTCAGCAGCGGTATTGGGGTAAAGTAGCTGGTCACGCAAAGTTCCTAGGAGCATGTAGGGACGCTGCGGTAAAAACAGGATCTGATCGAGATTGGGACGTACAATCGTACCTGTACCTGCATTCCACAATCCGGCGAGCGATCGCAGCAGAGAACTCTTTCCGCAGCCACTTGGTCCCACAATCAGCAATCCCTGTCCTGATGGCAACTCCACCGATAAATCCTCAATCAGAGTTCTTTGATGATTCGGTGTTTGTAAGGTCAGATGTTTGATAGCCAAGCGAGAATCCTCTACTGTAGTAATAGTGACAGCTTCATCCTGCTCATCTTTGACGGCTGTAGATTCTAGATACTCAGCAAAGCTATGCAGACGGTCGATTCCCGCGCCAAAGTTCGCTAGAGACTGCAAGCGGGACACAATCACGTTTAACGAGAAAAATACTCGAACAAATGCCCCCTGTGCTTCTGTAACTTTCCCCACCTCGATCTCCCCTGCAAATACACTAGGGGCAACAACAATCGCTGGGATAATGAAGGGGATAAACTCATAAACATTAGCTAGAACATTGAGATTAAGCTCCCAGACTATCAGTCGCTTAAAATTATCAAATGCCTCCATGAATCGACTCTTGACTCTGTTAGATTCCTGCTCCTCTCCTCGGTAGAAGGCAATTGATTCAGCATTTTCACGGATGCGAACCAAGCTAAAACGAAAATCAGCTTCTTTTTTTAGCTGCTCAAAATTGAATCGGACTAGAGGTTTGCCAAAAATTGCCGTCGCGAAAACCGTGCCAGCTATAGCGTAGATGACGAGGAAAACGATCAGAGTTTTAGATATTCCCCAGAGGACTCCACTAAAAGCAATCACTTTGAGGATAGATTCCACAAAGATCAGAACGAATTTTAGAGAATCATGAGTGAAGCTTCGGACATCTTCAGCAATTCGCTGATCAGGGTTGTCAATCTCTGCGTTTGAGCTATTGAGGTTATAGAAAGCGCGATCGCTGAAGTATTTGTCCAGAAAACTATTGGTGAGCCACCGTCGCCAGAAAAGACCAAGTCGGTCCTGCATGTAGCTGTACACACCGAGAAGTGGTGCATAGACAACCAGCACCACAATGAAAATTACTACAGTCTGCGAGAACCTCGGTTCGTCATGGGCTGAGAGAGCTGAAATTAAAGCTCCTCGCTGAGTGTTCAGGATAACGCTCAAACCCGTGTAGGCTAGCAACAGCAATACTAACAGCAGCAGCAGAAGTCTCGCTTGCCATTTCTCTTCCCCAAACCAGTAGGATCTGGCGATCATCCAAAACTGCCGGAACAACTTCAAGTTAAATCACTCCCTTCTTATCTCCCCATCACTCTTAATGATGACAGCGACTTGCGTGCTTTGCCCAAGTCTAGGGTTCTTGGAACTGGCAGCTGACTATGCTTGTAGCAGGGCAAAACTGCTGCCGCTTCGGCGAGATCGGCGTGACTAGAGTTCAGTAGTGAGACCACTATCGAGATAAATTAGGTTCGGCAACGGCTGGAAAGTTCTCAAAATTGCGTCGTACCCAATCCATGCCTACTTCATTGTTCAGCTTTATCCGCTGCGGTGTATCGGGGTAGATCTTTCCTAGAATCTTGGCGTCTTGCTCTACAACTACATCAATCAACTTCAGCAAATTGCCTTTGAGCAGATGTGCAATTGGTGAATGAGCCTTCATGTACATCAACACAAATACGCGAGATTGACACTCGGCTTCTGGAAGATAGAAGTGACACTCCTTTAGACTCAATAGTTTATCCTCACCATGCAGCAGACCCATGAATGGAAAAAAGTTTTCTAGATGTGCCTCTAGCACCTTTGGCATTGCCAGTTGAGCTGGATTTTTTAGAATGTCGCGCCACTTAGGCTGCTTCCGAGGTTGTGATAAATAAGCGTGAGAATGTAACCCTTCATCGATAAACCCCTTCATCTGCACTGCTTCGATCTGAAATAATTCTCGATGAGTGCCGTTTTGATGGTTGTAGTCATGCATATTCAGCAGCAAGCTAAGAAGGTCGGTTGGAATACTGCGTTGTCCTGTAACTCCGATAAACTCGTACTCTACTGCAATCTGATTCATAATCGGGGGAATTGGGATCTTTGGTTCATATCCGCCATAAGACCAGATGAAATCCCCGTGAATGAATAACTCCAAAGGTTTCAGGAGCGACTTAGTTTGCTTGCTAGAACCTGGTAGAACTGTGCAACCCACACGATCGAATTCCAATGCATGAAAAGGGCAGGCGATCGCGGTACTGCCATCGGGCTGTGACACACACCATCCTTCTGACAGCATTCCCCCCATGTGAGGACAGGCATTCGGCAAAGCGTTAACACCATGCTGGTCTTGCCAAAGCACATAGTCATTGCCTAGCAGCGAAATTTTCATTGGCTGATTCGGCTTGAGCATGGAACGATGTGCCAAGAGCCACGGTGCGCCTTGTAATTGCTTCATAACTAACAAAACTAACTTACTGATTAATTAGTAAGCTTATCAGGCCACAGCTATTTGGTCAATCCAGAAGTCAAGTATCTTGAGTCCAAATGGTTCTTTGGTACGATAGAAAGGCAAGTTATCAATCAAGACCCAGTGGTTCGCCCGATTCAACGAGTTGCAAAATCCGTCCGTATATTGCGAGATGCTCAAAAGACACAGCAGCAAATTTTGGATGCCGCAGAGCAAGAATTTGCACGGCATGGCCTACATGGGGCGCGGATGAGTGCGATCGCCGCTCGTATTCAGGTGACAACTGCAACCCTGCACTACTACTTTGAGAATAAGGAAAGCTTGTATAAAGCAGTTTTACAACGTCCAGTTGATGATGTTCAGGCTACCCTGGGACAAGTCAATTTTAAGGATCTACCACCTGACGAAGCACTCAAGCAGATCATTCGCATTGCTATCTTGAATGAAGCTCAGAATCCTCAACGTCAAATGCTGTGGTTTCAAGAGGCAAGTCAAAACCAAGGAGTTTACTTTAAGGAGTGCAACGTTCTGAGCTTACATGAACATCTACTGAAGATTCTAGAGCAAGGGATGGCGGAAGGGTATTTCCGTCCGCTCAAACCATTTTTGGCACTGACGCACATCTTGAGTGTTTGCCTGTTCTACTTCACAGTGCATGAAAACTGGAAGCACCTTACGCCAGATATTGATCGCCTCAGTTCAGAGATGATTGAGGAACACCTCGAAGAGGCAACCACCTTTATTCTGGCAGGGATCGAGCGATCGCAGGAATGACTTAACTGACCTCTAGCCAAGAAGCAGTTTGGACTTCAAGGGTTCCTGGAGCAGGCAGATCAATATTCACAAGCTCACGATACACAGCCTCAGAAATCATGACTTGAGTGTATT
>CAXUIV010000525.1:0-3899 GCA_964250875.1 uncultured bacterium | reverse complement strand
CTTACGTTGAATTATCTGAGCCATTCTACGAATGGTTGGCACGCTCAAACTTTTCACAGATTGGTTCTTCTTGCTCAACGTGCATTGAGTTAGAGGGAGAGATATTAGAGTTGCCGTTAGTCAGTCTTGAGCAAATGACGCGCAAGCAGTTAGCAGAGTTTCTGCGGGATTGGATTGTTGACGAGACAGACTGGGTACTAGAGCAGTTAGATGCATCGCCTTCCAAAAATGAGTATCAGGAAGCAACCTACCGATTGCGAAAGCTTCAGGAATTACGAAAGTGTGTTGAAAATCAATCGTATTCATATCTTCAGCGAGTGTAGTGTTTGATACTGTTGGCTTTTGTGGGTTTTGCTCACACGAACGACGCCGTCAGCACTAGCCTCTAGCGGTGTCGGTTCAGTTGTGATTGTTCGTTGGGAGAAGTTGAGTAGCCCTAATCGTGTGTCGTGCCGTCTGGCATGGTCGCACCCTGCAATTTTGTGCCGGTCATATGCGCTCCATAGAGACTCGCTCCCTTTAAGTCTGCCCCAGATAAGTCTGCTTGAGTTAGGTCCGCCATCTTTAACTCTGCCCCACTCAAATTCGCCCCTCGGAATTTAACTCCAGCCAGATTAACTCCATTCAGGTTAGCGCCACTCAGATTCGCCCCACTCAAGTCCGCCATACCTAGTGATGCTTCTCTCAGATCAATCCCAACCAGGATAGCTGCACTCAAATCAACTTCACTGAGTGATGCTTCTCGTAAGCAAGCCCCACTTAAATTCACTCCGCTGAGGGAATAACCAACTAGGTTAACACCTTTGAAATCTCTTTCTCCTGCTGCATACTTGCTTAAAAGTTCCTCAGCATCCATATCTATCAGCCTCTTAGTAGTTTGTATTGGTTGTTTGTCATAGTCTGACTCAGTTAAACTTCAGGTACTGTAAGCGCTGGTACTACAATATGATGGATTCTCTGCTAGATTCGAGCGATCGCCTCAAGATCTGAGCGACAAAATTAATGATTTCACTACTAAAAGGCGGCCCCATGAGACTGCGCAGGAAGACAGTACTTGTCATGGGCACGACGTTTATCGGTTTAGTTGGAGTTGTTTATGTCACTTCGTCAAAGATCTTGCTAGGTAGCATCAGGCAAGCCGAGGAAGACAGTACGCGCCAGAGGGTTGAAGTTGTCCTGAATGCTTTGGATCAAACCAAAGCTGATTTTAGCTCTAGTGTCTTCTCTTGGTCTGCGTGGGACGATACTTACGACTTTATCCAAAACGGCAATCAGAGCTACATTCAGTCGAATCTGACTCCAGAAAGTTTAGCAGGTTCGCAAGTCAATTTAGTGCTGTATATCCGGTCGTCTGGTCGAATTGTGTTTGGCACAGGCTTTGATTTAAAAAACCAGGAGTACCAACTCGTTCCCCAAGCTTTATCAAAACATTTTTCTCCCAAGGACCCACTTCTACAACATTCTAGACCAGACAGCCGTTTGACGGGAATCATCCTCCTTCCAGAAGGACCAATGCTAATCACCTCGCAGCCAATTCTGCCGACTAAAGCCTCTGGCGCTATCCGTGGCAGCTTAATCTTTGGCCGCTATCTAGATGCTGCTGCCTTCAAGAACTTGTCTAAAATCGATGGCGGCTTGCCTCTCACTGTACATACGCCCAATGAAGCTCGCCTGCCTCCTGACTTCCAGGCAATACGCGATCTCAAAGAAACACAAACTCTGGTGCAGCCGATCAGTGAGCAAACGATCGCTGGGTACACCAGGATCAAAGACATCTACGGCAAGCCCGCTTTGCTGTTGCGAGTGGATGTTCCCAGAAAAATTTACCAACGAGGTCAGACTAGCCTGCGCTATCTCATTATCTCCGTTGTAGTCGTGGGGTTGGTGTTTGGTGGCATGACCGTACTGCTACTGGAGCAGTTGGTGCTGTCTCGGTTAGCTCGTCTGAGTACTGGTGTTAAGAGCATTGGTGAGTCTAGTGATCCGTCAAGGCGGGTGTTGATTCAGGGAGAGGATGAATTATCCAGCTTGGCTAGCAACATCAATGGCATGCTGCAAAGTCTAGAGCATTCTCAGGATCAGCTGCGTCAGAGCCAGGAAAAATATCGGTCAGTGGTTGACAATGTGAAAGAAGTCATTTTTCAGACTGATGTTCATGGCTTGTGGACGTTTCTCAATCCTGCTTGGACAGAAATTACTGGGTTTTCACTGGACGAGAGTATTGGCAGAAGTTGCTTAGATTTTGTTCACGAGCGCGATCGCCAACGTTATCAAGAACTGTTTGAAGCTTTTATTACCCAGAGGGGTGATGAGTTCGGAGTACAGGGTGCGGAGTCTGCAGTTGAGACTAACTCCGCACTCCGCACTCCGGAACGCCAGTTGCACGCCAGTTCGCTCAACGTGGGGGACTCCCCTTCGGGTAACGCTTTGCTTCGCCTTCGGCTAACGCAGTCTCCCACAGAGGGAAACCCTCCTTCAGGGCTGTCTCACCGCACGCGGCTGGCTCCTCAAGACGGGAAACCCGAATTCCGCACTCCGCACTCCGCACTCCTTCCCCCCCGCCCAGACTACTTTCGACGCGAGATTTCTTACCTTACCAAACAGGGCGGCAGCCGTTGGATGGAGATTTATGCTCGACTGACTCTAGCCACCAATGGCATTGTTGGCATCTCCGGTACACTCAACGATATTACAGACCGCAAAGCTGCGGAGGAGGCTTTGCGGCAAACCGAAGAGAAATACCGTAACATCTTTGAAAACGCGGTTGAGGGTATCTTCCAGACCACAGATGATGGAAGGTACATTAGCGCTAACCCTGCCCTGGCGCGGATCTATGGTTACGAATCAGCTGAGGAACTGGTGGCAAGCCTTACTAACGTTTGGCAGCAACTCTACGTCGCTCCTAACCGTCGCGCCGACTTCATCAGTCTAATGCAGCAGAATGACGCTGTTTCCGGCTTTGAATCTCAGGTACGGCGCAAAGACGGCAAAATCATCTGGATTGCAGAGAACGCACGCGCTGTTAAAGATATCAGTGGCGGATTGCTCTACTACGAAGGCAGTGTTGAAGACATTACGATTCGTAAAGTGACACAAGAAGCGCTACGTTACCAACAGCAACAGTCAGAAGAACTGCTGCGGAACATATTACCCGGGCCAATTGCGGAGCGGTTGAAACTGGAGCCACAAAACACAATTGCTGATAGCTTTGCAGAAGTTACAGTACTTTTTGCTGACATCGTTAACTTCACCCAGATTTCAAGCCATACACCTCCGACTGAACTGGTTGGGGTACTCAACAGCATCTTCTCAACATTCGATAATTTAGCTGATCATCATGGATTAGAGAAGATTAAGACGATTGGAGATGCCTACATGGTCGTTGGAGGTCTACCCCTGCCCCAGCTCGATCACGCCGAGGCGATTGCTGAAATGGCTCTTGACATGCAAAAAGCGATCGCTCGATTTGAGACAAACAAAGGTGAGCCATTTAGCATCCGCATCGGCATCAACACAGGAGCAGTGGTTGCAGGAGTCATAGGTCTGAAGAAATTCATTTACGATTTGTGGGGCGATACGGTAAACACTGCTAGTCGAATGGAGTCCCATGGTTTGGCTAACCGCATTCAAGTGACCGAAGCCACTTATATAAAATTGCGAGATCAGTATCTGTTTGAGAAGCGGGGCGCAATTCAGATTAAAGGTAAAGGGGAAATGACGACCTATCTGCTCACTGGCAGAAGAGAGGTGCATCTTCACTGAATGATGCCTAATCTGCGTTAACTGTGTTAAGATCTGAAAAAACCTTCTGCGGCTAGATCACCAATGGCTAAGGTTCTGGTGTTAAACGCCTCTTACGAGCCGCTCAATATCACGAGCTGGAGGCGAGCAGTTGTTTT
>CAXUIV010000524.1:0-3903 GCA_964250875.1 uncultured bacterium | reverse complement strand
TCAGTACTGGTATGGATGGGGCGATGATTCATAAATGCACCCGGTTCTGGTCCCGTTAAATCAGTTCCAGAAGCCCAGTAGCCGTGAAATGATTGCGCCAGTGGTGGTACATGCACGTAACCAAAGACAGGTGTGCCTCGATAAAGTAAACCGAGAGAAATTGCCCAGATGGGAATTCCTCGGGTGAAGTTAGTTGTACCATCCAAAGGGTCAATCACCCAGCACCACTCGGTCTCAGGAAAGACGTGTTCATCCTCTTCACTCAAAACGCCGTAGCCGGTGAAGGTAGAAGCGATCGCATCTCGAATTTCTTGATCTGCCCACTTGTCCGACTGAGTGACTAAACTCCCATCTGCCTTTTGAGATGCCTGTACTTGACCAAAATCAACCAAGAGTTGACTGCCAACTCTAGCAGTAGTCTCTTGAGCAAAATCCAAAACTGTTGCCCAGAAATCAGTCATCAGTTTGTCTCACCTTGTAGGACAGATGCGATCGCTCGCTGCGCATTTGTGCGAAACTCTACCACATTCACTCGGTTCAGCAGCCCAATCGCTAGAATCATGCCCAAAGCAGACGCAGCAAACACTGAACTGTAAGCTAAAACCGGCACATGAAGCAACCGGCGGCCCAAATCTAGCAGAACTCCCCCTGATACGGTTGCGATCGCCTGAGCAACTGCCTGTGCCAATCCCCAAGCACCAAGGAAAGTTCCGGCTGTTTCTGCCGCTGTCAAGTCTAGCATCAAGCTGACTGCTGAATTTGTAATCACCCCAGAAGCCAATCCAAACACCAGCACAGCAGCCTTCAACAGATTTGGATTACCAGTGAAACCAGCGGCAATCACCAACCCAAAGCTAGCTGCTGTGGCGAGACACCCCCAACGCACCGTCTTTTGTTTACCCAAACGAGGCACAATCAAAAAGCCTGTAACGCTCATCGCCAGCAAAGCACCAACGCCCCAACAGGCGTTTAGCAAGGCCCCTTGAGCCACAGTCATTCGAAATACTTCACCACCGTAAGGTTCTAGGATTGGTTGCTGCAAGGACAAGCTGATTGTCATCACTAATAGAAAGGTGAAAAACAGCCCAGTTTGACGACTAGCCGTCAAAACCTTCAAGGCTGTACCCATTGTGATGCGTTGCTTCCGGTCTGCTGACGTAGAGAGGGAAGCAAAGCGCGAGTATTTTTTCTCAACGCCAACGGTAGCAATAAAGCCCAGGCAAACGACGGCGATCGGCAGAATGATAAACAACCGATTGACCGATGCTTGCAAAGTTGCTAGAGTCAGCCCTTCCAACAGCTTCTTACTGACGACGGCTCCGATCACAATTCCTACCATTAGGAGTGACCAGACAACGCCTACCAGTTTCGAGCGGTTATTCTCATCTGACACATCCACCAACAGCGCCGCATAAGACGTCGAGCTGGCATCAATACAAAGACCGTACAGGGCAAACATCAGTGCTAAGAGTGCTGCCCAAGCCGTAGTTTGTAGTGTCCAACCCGCTGCTAGACTAGCGCCTAATTGCCATACAACCTGTACCGCTAGAAACGCACAGACGGCTAAAAGAGATAAACCAAGCCAAATGTAGCCGCTGCGGTGGTAGCCCCAAAGTGTCTTAGTATCTGACATCTGCCCAAACCACACCCGGAGTGGTGAAACAAACAGCATCATTGCGGTAGCGCCAGTGGCGATCGTCGCTGGCACTGCTAGAAGTTTTGGGTCAATCATCACGCGGTTGATCACTCCCAGCGTCAGCACAGACATGATGCCCAACCCCATCTGAAATAGACCCAGCCGAAACATCGTCAGCAGATTGAGTGGAATGTCTGTTGGCGACTGGAGGGGTAATGATAAATCACTATTAGTCATAGCTACTCAGTACTATTTTGAATTTCGAAGATCTTATTGCTAATAGGTTATGCGTCCAGCGATACAATAAAAGAGTATGAAGAATTGTAAAGAGTAGGTAGCTGCGTGGACACAATCACATTAGGGCAAAATGGCCCAGCTGTTACACCCCTTTGCCTCGGTACATGGGCTTGGGGTGACAAACTGTTTTGGAACTATGGCGGTGACTACGGAGAAGCCCAGTTGCGGGAAGCCTACATGGCAGCGCTAGAAGCTGGAGTGACCTTCTTTGATACTGCTGAAATTTACGGTTTGGGGATGTCAGAGCAACTGCTGGCTAAGTTTAGGCAGGACCAGCCCGTGCAGATAGCGACCAAGTACGGCCCTTTACCCTGGCGCTTCACAGCTCAATCAGTATCAGAGGCTTTGACAGAGAGCCTGAAGCGTCTACAGTTGTCGCAAGTCGCTTTGTATCAAGTCCACTGGCCCTTCAGCTTTCTGATGAGCCAAGAAACGCTGATGAATGCTTTAGCAGATGAAGTTAAGCGGGGCAGGATCGCTGCTGTCGGGGTAAGTAACTACTCAGCCGCTCAAATGCGGGAGAGCCATGCCCTATTAGCTGCTCGTGGAGTGCCGTTGGCAGTGAATCAGGTCCGCTACTCGCTGCTCACGCGGCAAATTGAAACCAACGGAATCCTCAGCACCGCTCGTGAGCTGGGTGTCACCATTCTAGCCTATAGCCCTTTGGCTCAAGGGTTACTGACCGGCAAATACACACCCCAGGGAGG
This sequence comes from uncultured bacterium, assembly GCA_964250875.1. GTDB lineage: Bacteria > Cyanobacteriota > Cyanobacteriia > Cyanobacteriales > Chroococcidiopsidaceae > CAXUIV01. The sequence goes on along the minus strand of CAXUIV010000524.1, from coordinate 1,263 downwards.
AAAAACACCCACTGGTGCGCGTTGGTTAGATCCGCGCTTCAGCGCCAGTGGACTAGAAAAAATTGCACCTGTAATCAGCGTGCTGCAACAAATAGGAGAAAAGCACGGACGGACACCGGCTCAAGTTGCCCTCAATTGGTTAATCGCTCAAGGTAACGTCATTCCAATTGCAGGCGTGAAATCCGCAGAGCAGGTGAAGCAGAATGCCCTAGCTCTAGGTTGGAGATTAAGCGAGGATGAAGTTGCTCAACTAGAGCAGGTTAGCCGTCCCTGGCAATAGTTTGGAGTTCGGAGTTTGGAGTTCGGGGTTCGGAGTTCATAGGGCGATCGCTATTAAAAAAGACAGGCATTTCTGCCTGTCCCTAAAGTCATAATTAGACTTGTTGAGCGCCACTAAAAATTCATTTCAGCTGCCTGGACTTTCTCAACCTGCTTCTTCTTCAGCACTAGCAAGACTTGGCACAACATAATAGCGCCTAAGAATAACATCAGCCACTGAATACGTGTAGCGCTTTGCAGCACGATTTCGCCTTCAGCTTGACCAAATCCACCCACGTTCGGGTTATTTGTCAAGGCATCTCCCGATTTAACTGCTTGCCCTTCGGAAACAATCAGTTCTGGACCTAAGGGAATCGTGTCAACTACCGTTTCACCAGCGTCATTCTTAATCGACACCTGGTATTTGGAATTGCCTTCCTCATCTTCAGTTTTGGCAATCTGAGAGATAGTTCCACCGGCAGAAGCGGTATAAACGGAGTTGTTGCTCTTCTCGCCAGTAGGGTAAACCTGACCCCGTCCTCTGTTGCCACCCACATGCACGGCATACTTACCGTAGTGAACGTTCTTGTCTGTTGCTGGATTAGGAGACAGAACTGGGAAGACAATTTCCTGATACTGTTCTCCAGGAAGCGGTCCGACGATCACAACGTTTTCTTTATCTTCGCTGTAGGGTTGGAAATACAGGTCTCCAACTTTCTCCTTCATTTCTTCAGGAATTCGCTCCTGAGGCGCAATCTTGAAGCCTTCCGGCAACATCACGACAGCACCGACGTTAAGGCCAACCTTTGAACCATCGCTGCCCACCTGCTGTACCTTCGTGTCGTAGGGAATTTTGACTACGGCTTCAAACACAGTGTCAGGCAGTATCGACTGAGGAATTTCTACTTCCGTGGGCTTGGCAGCTAGGTGGCAGTTGGCACAAACAATCAGTCCTGTTGGTTGACGGGGGCTTTCAGGATAGGTTTGCTGTGCCCAGAAGGGATA
>CAXUIV010000523.1:2334-3907 GCA_964250875.1 uncultured bacterium | reverse complement strand
AGTGCGTCACACATTCAAGGGCATTTTTATAGATGGTCGTTTGTCAATTGCTAGGGTGGAGCGGCGGCAGTTCTTTGACTGAACTGCGGCGCTAGCAATAGAAGAAGCAATGCTAAACTGACTTTTTCCATACTAACCTCTTGAAGTGACAGCTCCAGGTCGTTTCGACATCATAACGGCTTCAACAATTTCAGGAACTCGTTCAACCTGTTCTTGGCTGACCATCAGACTCGTCACTGCTCTGAGTGAGTTTGGACCAGTAGCTAAAACTCCTACTCCCTTTTCTTGAAGCTGCTGAGCTAATATTTTTGCTGGCATCTGCTTGGTGGAGAAAATCACAATGTTGGTCTGAACTGCTTCTGGATCGACCTCAATCCCCTCAACCTGATGTAGCCCCTCTGCCAAAATTCTGGCATGAGTATGGTCTTCTTGAAGTCTCTCTCGGTGATGCTTCAGGGCGTACAAGGCACCAGCCGCAATGATCCCAGCCTGCCGCATTCCGCCTCCGAACATTTTTCGGAATCGTCTGGCTCGTTTCATCAGATCTTTTGGCCCCAGTAGAGCAGAACCGACAGGGGCACCAAGTCCCTTCGAGAAGCAGACACTGACCGTATCAAATGGTTCAGCATACTGGGCTTCAGAAATTCCAGTAGCGACGCAGGCATTCCAGAAGCGGGCACCATCTAGATGCAGTTTGAGATCTTGTTCTCGACAAACCTGATCGATCTCTTGAATGGTTTGTAGCGGCAAGATTCGTCCTCCGCTGCGATTGTGGGTATTCTCCAGACAAACCAGTTTAGTTCTAGGAAAGTGGACATCGTCAGGATGTAAGACACTCCTCAAATCTTCAGCCGTAAATACCCCGTTTTGACCCTTAATGAGTTTACACATTGCTCCTGAAAGCGCGGCAGGCCCTCCACCCTCGTAGTAGTAGATGTGTGCCTCCGATTCCAAGACAATTTCATCACCAGGTTCTGTGTGAACTCGCAGCGCCACCTGGTTAGTCATGGTTCCTGAAGGCATGTAGACAGCTTCTTCTTTACCCAGGAGCTGCGCTACATAAGTCTCCAGAGCATTCACAGTCGGGTCATCGCCAAAGACATCGTCCCCCACCTGTGCATTAGCCATTGCTTCCCGCATCGCTGGGGTTGGTTGGGTAATCGTGTCACTTCTTAAGTCAATCATCAAGGTTTTTTAAATCAAATATACACGTTTGTAGAGACGTTGCATGCAACGTCTCTACAGCGCGAGTGTAGTTACTCAAACACTAGCAAACGCCCGCACTGGAAACGTCCCAAAGTCTCTTACCTTAACTGGAACAGCAAAGAATCGGAACCCAGTGCTAGGAAGTTGATCTAAACCACGCAGGTGTTCAACAATGGGAATATCAGCACCGAGCAGCGTCGTGTGTACGGGCCGACGTCCGTCGCTGGTGTCGTCGATGTTCAGCGAGTCAATGCCTACCAAGACAGCACCCTCATCGACCAGGTAAGTTGCAGCTTCTGCCGTCAGGAATGGATGGCCCTCAAAGTACCGATCGGTCCTCCAGTATGAATCCCATCCGGTGTGGACT
>CAXUIV010000523.1:0-2324 GCA_964250875.1 uncultured bacterium | reverse complement strand
GCCTTACCCCGAACATCTAAACCAGCAAACGCGGCGCGGGTGATAGCTCTCTCTACCACATCGAGCGCTCGAACGACGATACCTTCCAAGTCAGCTAGCTGGGTCAAAGGCAGTTCGGATAAGTCTTTCCCATCAGCAAATCGGTGAAAAGGGCTGTCCAAATAGGTACCCGTATTCCCTACCATCTCGATCTTGCCAATTTGAAATTCGGTTCCTTCGGCGTAGTGGTTTCGGGACTGCTCCCGGCTGAGATAGTCACAGATAATTGGTGCGGGCAGACCTTTATATGTAATCATGCCACCTTCAATCGTGTGACTCAAATCGATGAATTTCCGGTTTGAAGCATCAAGCTTGGGTAAAGCAACCCGCTTGTGTCGCTCCGTGATAATTTCTTTGTTAAGAATGCGCACGGCTCCAGCCATCAGTAAACGCATATCCTGAATGATGTACTGCGCCAGCTCATCGTCTGTGATGTCTTCACTATCTATGTCCAAGCGAAAATCTTGACCTTGAACTCCACCTCCATTGGAGAAGTCAACTTCGAAGTCGAACTTGACTCGCTTCTCCATAGTCAAATCTGTGTTCATGACTTATCTCCTTTTATATCTTTGCTCCTTAATGCTCAAATCTGAACTAACTATATGAGTGGCTTAAACGACTATCAAATAATTGTATAAATGATTCGTATGAGCAGTATCGATACATCGAAAATAAAGCTGTTCCAGCTCCGAGCTTTCGTTGCAGTCGCAAATTGCAACAGTTTCAGTGGAGCTGCCGCAGCATTGGATCTCACTCAATCGTCAATTAGCCATGCGATCGCCAGCTTGGAAGATGAACTAGGAGTTATGCTGCTGTTTCGGGGACGGCAAGGTGCTGCCCTCATGCCTGTAGGCGAGCAAATTATTGGTGAAGTGCGGCAAATGCTACAGTTGCTAGAGGTGGTGATCGACAAAACAAGTCAGTCCAAGGGTTTACAAAGTGGGCAAGTCAGGATTGCCTCCATTCGCAGCATGGCAACTCACTGGTTACCGTCAGTGATTGCCTCATTCAGCCAACGATTCCCACAGATCGCGGTGACGCTGACGAGATACTTCGACTACACCGATATCCAGACCGTACTACGGAATCGCTCTGCTGATATTGGCCTGATGGATATTGGTGACACGTATGGCTTCAGCGTTTGGGAAATTTGTCAGGATGACTACGTTGCTCTGGTTCCAGCAGCTGCCTCGCCCCAAAGCGCTCAGATCTCCTGGCAGCAAATGAGCATCTGTCCTTTACTCATGCCCGACCCTAGTGATCAAGGGTATGAGCAGTTGCGGAACTACGTAGCGGATTCAGAAGTGCCGTTAACCGTCACCTATGAAGTTAATGAGGATTCAACCATCGTCAGCATGGTCGCTCAGGGCTTGGGAATTGCTATTCTTCCTCGCCTTGCAGCGTTGCCGATACCAGAAACCGTTCGAGTGTGCTGTCTGCCAAAACCTCTAACACGGATATTAGGAGCAGTGATTCTGGAGGATGCTCTGCACAGTCCAGCCGTCTTTGCTTTTCTGGACGCGATCAAGGCCAGAAACAAGGGTGGGGCGCAGGAAGTAAGGGAAGAATTGTATTAGATAATTTTGTGATGGGAATAAAGTAATGAATGGAAGCTTAACTACAGGCGTTTGACCTGACGCGAGACTGAGCGTTGTCCGGTCAAAACCTCTTATTCTAGAAGTGGAACACATCCCCACTCACCTATATGGTTTTGCTGGATCACTTCCACCCACCCTTAAGCATCCGTCGCCACTGGCATGCCTTTCACAACGCTTGGGCGACCTACATAGCCTCTGACCTCAATCAACGTTTGCCCCAGGGCTACTTTGCTGAACCGAACGTCCAGTTTGGAATTGAAATCGATGTCGCTGCCTTTGAAGAAGCTGGTGCTGCGGATGCCAGTGCGGTCATTCCACTTCCCATTCATGCTTCCCAGTGGCAGCCTCCTGCCCCCTCCCAGACTATTCCTATCCAACCGGCTTCAGAGACCGTCGAAATTAGTATTTTTAACAGCGAAGCTGGACCGACCTTAGCAGGTGCAATCGAATTGGTAAGTCCTGCTAATAAGGATCGTGCTGCTCATCGCGATGCCTTTGTAGCTAAATGCCAAACTTACCTCCAGCAAGGCATTGGGCTAGTCGTGGTGGATATTGTTACCAGCCGTAGCGCCAATCTGCAAAATGCTCTCATGCTCAGGTTCGGTGCAACAAATTCCAATTTTGATGCCAACCTTTATGCGATCGCCTATCGCGTTGTCGAGCGATCAGGATACCCCAACTTAGACT
>CAXUIV010000522.1:0-3912 GCA_964250875.1 uncultured bacterium | reverse complement strand
CGTTTAGTCGCCTCCGCTGTCGGGCTTTGGCTGTCGATAGCCATCATCACCGGGTAGCGATCCGGTTGGGATTGATTGCAGCAAACGTTGCTGTTGGCCCATCCCATGCTCTTTTAGAAGCGCAACTGCCTGAAGATTGGACGGCGCAGCAGGTTTACGACAATCATGAAGTCATGATGCTCCACGGTCAGAAATGCTGCTATTACCGTAACCCAGCCTGCGATCGCTGCACAGTGATCGACCTTTGCCCTTTTGGGCAAGCGCGGATGGGTTAGAAGTTGTGAGAACAGATGAACTTCTAAATGTATTAAGACAGCTCATGGTCTAAACAGTTGCCATTTTTAGCAGTGTTGAGTAGAGTAAGTACAAACGTACTATACGGCCAGTCACAATTTTGCTGTCGGACCAACTTGATAGAGGTTCCTTAAGCTATGACCGATGCCACTGACGACTTTCAAAACTCTAGATCGCAGTGGCAACAAGAGCAAGCAAGACTCTTCCAAGCGGTTAAGAACGCTGCCACTGAGACGGCTAAGGTACTAAAAGCCAGAGGCATCAATGAGATTGAGTTCGACTACGACGGTAGCGGTGATGAAGGTTTCATGCAGGACTGTCGCTGCTATGGCATCGGTAAAGTATCTAAAAAAGAGCGACAGCGACTAGAGGATTTGGTCTTCAAAATACTTCCAGGTGGATGGGAACTCAATGAGGGCAGTTACGGAACCATATTTTTCGATTTAAAAGCAGGGGAAGTGTGGTTGGAACAGAATTGGTATGAGCGTAGTGAAGAGGAATTGGAGTACGCCAGACTTCCGTATGCCGAAGGGGGCATAGTTTTGGTCTTGCAGTTAGATCTTGATAGCTAAAACGGGAGTCAAACAATGGATGCCTTTTATCACTCGGTTTCTTCCGCTAAGATGTTCGGCGGTCAACCAGAAGATTACTACCCCGTCCATGCCTGGTTCGACCGAAGCAAAGGCAGCTTTGCCGACTTCCGTCATCGCGCTCTAAGCCACCATGCCGAGGGAATTCAAGAGGCGATCAACCGCTTTGGTCCTTACATCATGAATTCCCAAGGGGTAAAGGTACCTGTCCGGCGCATTGGAGAACAGCACGTAGCGGAAGATTTGGGGCGAATACCATCTTTGCGAGACTGGTTTTCGCATATTAGACCTGAGCGTTGGATGTCTCCACCCTCTCACTTGTTGTTCAGAGATGAGAAATTAGATCAGCTACTAGCTGAACATAAGGGCAGAGAGAACTTCAGGGTAATTATTAACTGATGCCCCATGGACAAGAATGTCTCAAAAGTGATACTTTATACAAGCAACGATTCCATCAGTGTCACTCATGTCTGTATCACAAGGTCTTCGCTTTATGCCCTCCACGCTAGCGTATTAGTTGTATCTGATACTTCTCAGACATGCTTTTATTCCCACTCCTGAGCTGAGTTAGGTTCCTGTCCTGGAAGAAATTCTGAGTTCAGAATTTGCTTTAAAGAGTAAAAACATTTTCTGGGAAATACCCTGTAGCTCAAAGAGGTTTCACCAACGGCTAAGTTTAGGGCACTCTGATACACATTCTCCAACGCTTCAGGTAGATAAGGCTGTAAGCTCGGACTCTCAGCAAGCAGTTGTAGAACTTGCGATCGCTGCTCTCGGATTGTAGCTAACCAACTTCTCGATCTATTTCCAGACTGAAACTCCCACTTAAGCAAATGCCCCAGTAAAACCGTCAATCGGTTTTTAAGCTCTCGCCGCTCCTGCCTACCCAAAGATTCAATTTCCTCAACCAGATTTTGAATATCTAGGTCGCTCCACTTTTTTTCGCTGAGCAGCTTCGCTTGCTGCTGCGTCCATGCGTAGAAATCTAACTCGTATAGCTCAGAGGAGCGATCAGTCACGTAAAAGGTACTCACTGCTATAACCTCCTCTGACTCACATAACGTTCTGTCAATCGTAGCCCTTTTACCACGATTGAAGAGCTAATGTTAGTGGTGGTATCAACTTTTTGTTGCTCGTACAGTGTGTACAAGGCATAATCTATCCAAGATAATTGCATCTCACTCAGTTAAGGACTGTTTCATGAAGCCAGTTCGTCGCTTATCTATCCTGCTTTTGCTTGCTTTGCTGACAGCGCTGACTGTGCTTGGCTGTAGCGGCAATGGTGGAGCAATCAAGGTTGCCTCTAAAGATTTCACCGAGGAGTTTATTCTGGGTGAGATGTATGCTTTGGTACTAGAGAATAGTGGATTGAAGGTGGAGCGCAAGCTGAACTTGGGCGGTACGCCTGTGGCCCAAGCTGGTCTCCAAAGTGGTCAGATTGACCTATACCCAGAGTACACTGGCACAGCGCTGTTGACGGTATTGAAGCGACCCGTTAGCAGTAACCGGAAGCAGGTGTTTGAGACGGTGTCCAAAGACTACAAGGACAAATTTAACTTGGTCTGGCTCAATCCTGCCCCGATGAACAACACTCAAGCATTGGCCATGACTCAAGAGGGCGCTAAGAAGTATGGGATTAAAACTATTTCAGACATGGTTGCTAAAGGCAGTCAATTGACCATAATCAGCACGCCTGAGTTTCAATCCCGTGAGGATGGGTATCCTGGATTGAAAAGAGTTTACGGCAACTTCAGCTTCAAAAAGCTGATTCCGGCAGATGCAGGCTTGAGGTATCAGTCCTTAACGAAAGGTGAAGCGGATGTCGCTGAAGCATTCGCCACAGACGGCGAGATCAGCGCTTTTAACCTGGTTCTACTTAAGGATGACAAAGGTTTATTTCCGCCTTACCAAGTTGCTCCCGTAGTAAGGCAACAAGCGTTAGATGCCAAACCAGGGATTCGTGATGCTCTGAACGCACTTTCTCCTAAACTAACCGATGACGTCATGCGACGCCTTAACTACGAAGTGGACGGCAAGAAGCGCGAACCGGCTGACGTGGCCAAAGAATTTTTGACTCAGGCAGGTTTGTTGAAAGGGTAAATTTTAAGATGACAAAAGCGACAGTTGCGACACAAACATCTTAAAGGTACAAGGGTCAATATTGAGCTTGTTGATTTGAGCAGTGCTACTCGCCCCAAACTAAGAACTGGCAGTTATACAAAATAGGTCTTTTGCTTATGCTAAGGTTAGCAGACATGATACTGTTAAAATCCAATGGCAGGTCGCTCAGACTGAGTATTAAGCAGCGCTTTGAGATTATTGGCACGCACTGCAATTAGCGGAATAAGAAGGAGTGATCGCCATGACACAATCGATTAAAGCACAGATGACTTTTGAAGAGTACTTGCGCTACGACGATGGGACAGACAAACATTATGAGTTTGAAGGTGGGAGACTCATTGAAATGCCTCCTGAAAGCCCCCGAAACTCCAAGATTGCGCTATTCTTGCTGGCAATTCTGCTAAAAACTTTTTCAGAAGATCTGCTCTGCTACAAAGATACAGAAATCGCCGTGTCAGGAACTCAGGTACAAGCGAGACTACCTGATCTGATGAAGCTGTCAGAAGAGTTGGCGGCAATTTTGAATATTACCAATAGAGGCACAATCACACTAGAAATGCCTCCGCCAGAGTTAATTATTGAAGTTGTTTCTCCTGGTTCAACCAATGAGAATCGAGATTACCGCTTTAAGCGGTCTGAGTATGCGACAAGGGGTGTAATGGAGTATTGGGCGATAGATCCAGTAGAGAGTAAAATTACAGTTTTTACCCTAGTTGAGGGTTTTTATGAGGAAGCCGTATACACTGGAGAGATGGTTATTCCGTCTCGGATTGAGGTATTACGGCTAACAGCCGAACAAGTTCTTAATCGCAAGCGGTAAAACAAGGACTGGGAAGTATCTCATTGCAAAAACATCAAGCAGTCAACTGACATTATGTTAATGATGAGCGGTGGGCTGGCGATCGCC
>CAXUIV010000521.1:0-3914 GCA_964250875.1 uncultured bacterium | reverse complement strand
GAGGAGCGACTTAAGTTAGCTCTAGAAGCTACTCACATCGGTATTTGGGAGTGGAATATTCTGACGGATGAGGTGGTGTGGTCCCAAAGCCTTGAACAGCTGTTTGGTATAGCGCCAGAAGCTTTTGCTGGCACTTACGCAGCCATGCTGGAACCAGTGCATCCCGACGATCTGAATTTGGTGACTCAGACAATAGCCCGCAGCCTCGCACAGCGGAGTTGTTACCAGGTTGAGTACCGTATTCGGCATTCTGATGGCAGTACTCGCTGGGTTGCCTGCCAGGGGCAGGTGTTTGACGACGAGACTGGGAAGCCAGTACGGATGATTGGCGCAACCCAAGATATCAGCGATCGCAAGCAGACAGAGGCAGTCCTGCGAAAAGCCAAAGATGAGTTGGAGCGAAAAGTTGCCGAACGCACCGCTGAACTCGTCAGTGTCAACAGGCAATTACAGCTAGAGCTTGAGGAGCGTCAGCGGACGGAACAGAAACTGCTTCACATCCAGCGTTTGGAAAGCCTTGGCATTCTTGCTAGCGGCATTGCCCACGATCTGAACAACATCCTGACGCCAATTCTCATGTCAGTGCAACTCATAGAGATGCAGCGCCATCTCGACTTCGAGCGTTCTCAGCAGCCGCTAAAGATTATAGAAGACAGTGCCAGACGTGGAGCGGCTATCGTCAAGCAGGTCTTGTTGTTTGCGCGAGGCGTCGAAGGAGAGCGCACGATGCTTCAACTGCGACAGATCATTGTGGAAATCCAACAGGTGGCTCAAGCAACCTTTCCGAAATCCATCGAAGTCCATACGCAGGTAGCACCCGATCTCTGGAATGTTAGTGGAGACACGACCCAGATTCATCAGGTTCTGATGAATCTCTGTGTCAATGCCCGTGATGCCATGCCAGACGGGGGAACGCTGAGCATCTGTGCCGAAAATCTCTTCATTGATGAACACTATGCCCGACTGAATCTGGAGGCCCAAGTTGGTCCCTACACTGTGATGACAGTTGCCGATACTGGAGTTGGTATTCCACCGGAAGTGATGGAGAGAATTTTTGAGCCATTCTTCACGACCAAGTCAGTTGGTTCTGGCACAGGACTCGGCCTTTCTACGGTCATAGGCATTGTTAAGAGCCACGGAGGGTTTGTGAATGTATGTAGCGAGGTTGAACAAGGCACCGAATTTAAGGTGTACTTACCAGCGGTGGGAGAAGCTGAATCAGCAGCAGCGTCAGACATTGAACTGCCTTTAGGACACGGAGAATTGATTCTCGTTGTGGATGATGAATTTGCCATTCGAGAGATTACGAGAACAGCACTGGAAACATACAGGTACAAAGTCCTCACTGCTAGCGATGGCATTGAGGCGATCGCGATGTATGTTCAGCACAAGCAGGAAATCAGCGCCGTGTTGATGGATATGATGATGCCTGCGATGGATGGAGCGACAGCGATCGCAATCTTGCAAAAGATGAATCCGCAGGTCTCAATCGTTGCTCTCAGCGGTTTGGCGTCAAATCAGAAAGTTGCTGAAGCTGCTGGCATTGGCGTCAAAGCCTTTTTGTCTAAGCCCTACACAGCCAAGCAGTTGTTGCACACAATCGACGGTGTTTTGAGTTGACTGATGTGTCAGGACGGCAACAGTAGACGAAAGTAGCGCTGTAATAAGCCGATCACCACCTCTGGCATTTCTAAGTGAGGCAGTACCCCTGTTGCTGCGATCGCTTGCAGTTGTACCGTTTGTGGATTCAACCGTGCTAGCCGCTGACCCAGTTTAAGGCTGGTAAATTGGGCATGTTCGCCCCAAAGCATAACTGTTGGTACCGTCAGCTGCTGCATATACAAAGACAGGTCAAAGTAAAGATCTCCCCGGAGAAAGGCCAGCGCTGCATACTCTGCATTCTGCTGTTGGGCTGACGCCAAATAAGCCTCTACCATCTCTCCAGAAACTCGTTCCGGGTGAGCAAAAAGAAACCTTTCTAGAAAGTTACGTACCGCAACCTCGTTGGTTGCTCCCAGCGTATAAATCAGGCGGTCTAGCAACGGTGTGCCAATCACCTGAAGCGGTATCCTGCGCCCAGCATCTTGCCCAAAGTCAGCAAACCCTGATGGACACACTAGAAATAGGGCCTGGAATAAGTCCGGTTGCTGAACGGCGAGGCGGATGGCTAATGCAGCTGTTAGTGAAGATGCTACCACCGCTACTGGAGGGTGACAGTGCTGAATAAACTCTGCCAGCGTTGTGAGGTAGTCAGCAATTTGGTAGTTCCTTAGTGGGTGGGCCGATTTTCCCCAACCGATCAAGTCAGGGGCTAACACGCGATAATTCGTGGCAAAAGCCGGGTACACCTTGGACCACTCGTAAGCAGAAGCCCCACCACCGAAGTTATGCAGAAAGATTAACGTGGTTGCTTCAGCCGGTGGCGGTCCATACATCGTCTCGACTGGAGTATAGTAAACCATCGAACCCAGCGATGTATTGATGACTCTTTGCTCAAACCCAGGAGGTTGAAACTTCAGCATATTAGCGCATGCATTTATTCCAGTACTGAGCTTAGCGTGGGATGCTGCATGATGGTAGTCATGGCCTGAGCTACAGAGGTGGTTTGAGTTGGGTTTACACTCACAATGAGGGGTCGGGTTTGCTGATCGACGTATCCTAGAGCGATCGCCACATCTTCTTCCGACCAAGCATCTGGACAGTCCCTATGAGTTAGACCAATAACCAGAGGAATTTGCACCTGCTGATTCATAAAGCTAATAATCTCACGAACACAGTGAAAATCGTCTGGTCTATGAGCCGCCACCAGTAGGATGTAGGCATGAGCTTTGCGAATCAAGATATTCCACATAAAATCAAACCGAGACTGACCGGGAGTGCCATAGAGGTACAACGTTCTGTCGCTACCAAAATTCATCTGACCAAGGTCAAAAGCAACCGTGGTCGTTTGCTTCAGTAATGCAACCTCATCGGTGCAACGACGCTCCGTGTCTAGTACTTCGGTTTCGCTAATAGAACGGATGAAGGCAGATTTTCCTGCTCCTACTGCCCCTGTTACAACCAACCGGGTAATTTTCATAATGATCTTTAACAAAGAAGCTCAATGTTAAGCAAGCTTGTTGTAGTAGTGATTATTACTTTCAGACGAATGACTATTACTTGAGAATCTAAATAACTAAATATTGGTCCCCAAGGAAACTACCAACTTTGTCAATACCCCCTTATTTCTACTTAAATAACCATCACCACTGTAAAGAGCAATGCGTACATCGCCCTTTGCAGTCACAATGAATTAGACGGATCTGGCTATCAGAATAATCGAACTGGCTGTGTGTTTTTGTTGTTATATTAACATTTATGAGCATGCATAAAATTGGCATTCGCTCTTAATATAGCAGTCCTATTTGAGTTACAAACGCGAGCGTATGCAGAGATGTTACACGTAACATCTCTACATATCGTTCGCAAATGATTTGAGACTGCTGTAGTACAAACTACTAACAACCAACAACTAACAACATCTATTACATCAAAACTAACTTCAGTTCTGAGACGACGCGCTTAATTTCTAACATTAACATACCCTGTTTAGCGGACTCACTCGCTAACACTAGCAATACGGCTTCTTCACCGCAGCTAATCAGAATGCTGAAGCCTTTACCACCCTCAACGTAGATCCGGTCGATGCTCCCTCTAGATAACTCCGATACAATTCGTTCACCGAGAGATAGCATTGCTGCCGACATTGCTGATACCCGTTCTTCATCCATGTTGCCTGGTAAGGAAGTCGCTAGGGGCAAACCGTCAGGGGAAACTAGGGCCGCACCCTGAACATCAGCCGTGCCAGTGACAAAATTTTGGATGATGCTGGTGATCTTATTGGTGTTAATTGCCATTGTCGTTGTCGTGTCCTT
>CAXUIV010000520.1:2514-3925 GCA_964250875.1 uncultured bacterium | reverse complement strand
AAGGTTTTACCCTGCCGCGCTATGAGCTTAAAACCCCCTCGAATTGGCACTGATGTCCGCAACTGCATTTTGGGGGAATGCGCTCTAACCCGGCCAATGACTCCAGGCGTGATTGTGCTAATGCCGTCATATTTGGTAAGACGCTCTAACACTCGAATCAACCCAGGCAGATGAGTGGAGTGATTCCAAACTAGCCTGCCGCCGGTGGAGTTATTCATCGCTGTTTAAGCCTCTTCTAGAGGAGCCATTGTTAAACCTGCTCGCCGTAACTGCTGGTGATAGAGTTCTGCTTGCTCTTGAGGGCCAATCCAGACGATCGCTTGACCTTCAAAGTGAACCTGGTTGGTGAGTTCCCAAGCGCGATCGCTCGTCATGCCAGGAACGTACTTCATCAAGCATTCAGACACATGCTTAAATGTGTTGAAGTCATCGTTCAGCACGATGATTTTGTAATTGGGATATAGCTTACGGACAGTTTGACTAGAACGTTCAGGAGCTACAGTAGGCGCAGTTGTTGCAGCATTGGCAGCCGCTGATATTACCGTAGTCATAGAATTACCGAGGAGAATTCAATCGAAAAAGGAGCAAATAGGTTTGCTGCTTTAATAGAACTTAACTATCTTATCTACTATAAGACCAATAGCCCACGCCTCTACAGGGTAGATTTACTCAAACCGCAACGTGTGCCTGAAATGGACATGGGACACAGGGCATGGGGCATCGGGCACGCCCAACCTCAACAAGTGAGCATTTACTTCACCGATATACATTACGTCTGCATGAATATGCTTTAGGGATTAAATTCGCCGTGGCTTACTTCGTTAGAATGTGTAATAAAACTACACACAAAAACGTCGAGATCTATGAGAAGCGTCCCATATGAGCTTAAGCTGCGGCGACTGGCAACAATTTTGTCAATCGCTATCCTGACACTAACTGTGATCGCAACGGTTACGGGCGTCTTACTATCCTTTTACTATGAACCAGTAGCGGGTCAAGCCAATATAGCCTTGCAGTACATCGAAACACAGGTAACAAATGGCTGGCTGGTCCAGAAGCTGCACGACATCGCTGGTAATGGGGTCATCGTGGTCGCGTTGATTCAAATTGTGGTGATGTTCCTAGGCAGACAGTTTCGTTCTAGCTGGTTAACCGCTTGGATTAGCGGCATTCTGTTCACGCTCAGTGCAATTGGCCTAGCTTGGACGTCGATGATTTTGGACTGGAGCCAGCTAGGATACTGGCGGTTTCGCATTGAACTCGGCTCCGTTGAGGCTATTCCATTGGTTGGTCAACAGCTTAGAGATATCCTGACAGGCGGTGGAGCTGTCAACACTGAAACCGTTGAACATCTTTACACACTGCACAGTTATGTGATCACGGTGGGAGCGATTGTCCTTGCTGTCATCCA
>CAXUIV010000520.1:0-2414 GCA_964250875.1 uncultured bacterium | reverse complement strand
AACTCCGAACTTATCACAGCACTGAAGGCGCTTCGACTTCTAACGGTGCCTGGATCGGTACTTCCTCGACCTCAGGCAACTGCTCCAGCGTCAAAGGAGATGACTGGCTAGCGCCAGATAAACGCTTCAACAAACTGGGTCTGGGGTCATGCAGCAGGTAGATCAGGCGATCGCCTGGTTGCCACTCTTCGGTGGCTGGCTCCACTTGAAGGCGTGCTTCGCGTTCCACTAGAAGCGGTACCAGTTCTCCTGCACGAATCAGTGCCTGTAGATGGGCTTGTTGAAAAGCAAACTCCTGCTGCTTGAGCATTGTTGTACCCAATTTTACCCGTCCATCACTGAGGTATTCGTTCCAGGTTTTGATTGGCAAGTCTGAGACGAAAGCCTGGTTAATCTTGCTTCCGATTGCACCGGCTTGCGGATCGCGGGGGAAGACTGCTAAAACGCGGGGCGGCTGAAACTCCTCACTTGCTCGCTGAGCTATGACAGAATTCACCTCTCCATTGCTTGTCATAGCGAGGAAAGTTCCCATTGATGCTAGTCCTGCCTCCTCTAACACTCTTGTATCCAAGGCACTGCTTAAGAAGACACGGATATTTTGCTGCTCAGCCTGCTGACAAGCTTCTGGATCAGTGTCGATCATCACTACGGATTCTCCCCCCTCTTGCAGCAGACGAGCAATCAACAGACTTAAAGGATTACAGCCAACAATGACAGCACCCGTAGCTTCTGTTGAGGTGATTTGTAGCCACCGGGCAACGAAGCCAGCTGTTAGCCCCTGTAACACTACAGTCAGGATGATTGTGAGGAAAACGAGTGCCTTGATAGAATCACCACCGTTGATTCCTCGTTGCGTCAGTAGAATTGCAAACAAAGAAGCAACCGAAGCTGCAACAATTCCTCTCGGTGCAATCCAGCACAAAAACAGCTTCTGTCGCCAATTCAGTCCACTATTCCAGGTACACAAGCCCACGTTAATCGGGCGGACGACAAACATCAGAACCAAGACGGTGAACACACTCCCCCAGCCTAGAGCAAAAACACTGGCGATCGATAAGTCAGCCGCTAGGAGGACAAATAGTACCGAGACAGCTAGAACAGTCAGCTGACCTTTAAAACGCAGCAATAATCGCTCTTCTGGGACTGCGGAAGCTCCTAAAACCAAACCCGCAACAACAGTTGCCATCAGTCCCGACTCGCTACGAATCGTTTGTGCCAGACCAAATAATCCCCACAACCCTGCCAAAACTACCAGGTTTTTCAGCTCGTCTGAAATAAAGTCGGCCCGTTTGAACATCAAACTCAGCAGCCACCCCCCTGCTGCACCAATACCAGCACCCGTACCTAGGCGTAGGCTCAAGCCGAGGAGCGCCCTAACGGGATCGGTACCACCGTTCAAAATCGTGTCTAGCACAACAACGGCTAGGATAGCTCCTACCGGATCGATTAATACGCCTTCTCCCTCCAAAATCGCTGCCACCTGTCGGTCTACTTTGACCTGCTTCAGTAGAGGACTGATCACCGTTGGCCCTGTAACCACAACAAGAGAGGCGTACAGGAACGCGATCGGCCAGGGAAATTCACCTAGCCAGTGGGCTGCCATGCCACCACCAACTAGGGTAACTAGTGTTCCGATCGTCACCAAGTTACGCAGACTGCCCGATACTCGGCCTAAGTCTCGCAATTCTAGGTTAAGCCCCCCTTCAAACAGAATCACCGCTGTTGAGAGCGCTACGATAACTTCAAGGCCAGTGCCCAGTAGCTGTGGGTGCAATAAGCCAATGCCATCAGAGCCGATCAGAATACCGAACAGCAGCAGAAGTACGATACTGGGTACTTTGAGGTACTCAGCCAGTACTTGAGCGCCGATGCCTGCGGTGACAGTGACGATTATTTGCAGGGTGAGTTTAAAGGATGCTTCCATGTTGCAGATTTTGAGAAGTTATGGAGCCGCACCATGGCGCGTCTGTCAAAATCTTTCGTCAAGAATAGTAGATATTAGCCTCGCTTGGTGTAACCCCACAGCCTAATTATTGGTAGATCTAGATTTCGGGCAACTTGTTTGTATTTAAATATACTAAAACTGTTTGTCTACTCGTATAGTTGTGATGACAACTGTATCGCAGCTAACTGTATTGCGGTGGCAGAACGTTTAATTTCTGAGCAGCTGCAACTTTAACAACCCTATTTCCTTACCTCCCTGCTATGACTCGTGGACCTGTACTTTGGGAAGAACTAACCTGGGAACAGATTGCCAGTCTGCGGGACAGTGGCATGAATTTAGTGATTCTGCCTGTGGGTGCGACCGAACAACACGCGTTGCACTTGCCTGTGGGGGTAGATACTTTTTCAGCACTCGCAGTTGCCCATGGTGTCTCAGCCCAAACGGGTATACCTGTGTTGCCACCACTGCC
>CAXUIV010000519.1:0-3931 GCA_964250875.1 uncultured bacterium | reverse complement strand
CCCCAGGGTTAACATAGAAGCGAGAGCCGCTAACGAGAGGGTCGCCACTGCTATTGCAGTAGGAGGCAGCACGAGCTGGTAAAGTCACACTGGTGAGAGCTAGAGTCGTTACAGCTGCAAAACTAAACAGTAGATTTTTCATGACATCATTTCCTCATTGATTGGATTAATTTTGCGCTTTGTCGTCACCTGATTTGAGTGAGACTCATCTCTACGTGACATCACTAATCTATGAGTTGAATTCAGCGCCGTCGATGTCTAAAAATTGAGGAAAATTAAGGAGTTAGAGCGACAACCTGTACCATTTCACTTAAGTTGCCGTGATCGCACTTCTCACCCCGACACATTTAGAGATGCTGACTTCAGCAGTAACTGTATCTGCCAGCATCGGGTTGAGTTGAGTTACCCTTGATAGTACAATTGTTCTACTTCATGCTTAGCGTCTAAACCTGGATGTTCACTCGTCCGGGCTTTTTTCATTGAGGTTGAAATCTACTCAGGATTGCGATTAACTAAACGAGTGTGGCGTTAGAGAGAGAAAGTCAAAGACGGGTTGGCAATCCAACAACGCGATCGCACCTCAAAATCACCCGATCTCAGTCAGTCGCTGTCTACAGGAGAAGAGCCGTGCAATTACATTGGAGCATCCCAGCAGCAGGTATGGGCTTGTGCCTCAGCTTACTAACGAGTGGGGCAGCTAGAGCCGTCAGCTTTACCTTTACCAAGATTGCCGATACCAGCAGTACCTTCAGTAGCTTCCTCCACAACCCCTCTATCAACGATGCTGGGACGGTAGCTTTCTCAGCTGCTCTCAATACAGGAGATACAGGAGTTTTCACGGGTAGTGGCGGAGCTATTACTGACATTGCCGTCGGTGAAGGCGTCGGTAGAGCGGCACCATCTTTCCACCTGATACCAGCCGCTCCTGCAATCAACAATGCAGGAACAGTAGCGTTTGAAACTTATACGAGTGGTTCATCAGGTGGATTAGGTGTGGTGTACACCGGCACTGGTAGTCCAGGGAAGCCATTGACCACGATTGCCAGCTTTAGCTCTGCACTTGGCAGTTATTTGATTACAAGTATTAATCCTGTCATTAATGATGCTGGAACAGTAGCCTTTGCAGCTTTAATGCCTCCGCCTTCAAGTCCATTTTTTAATGAACCAAGCATTTTGGCCGGTAATGGTGGACCACTGACTACTGTAGTTCCCAAAACTGTGGAACCTGATTACCTGGCACTCAATAATGCCGGAACGTTAGCCTTTGCAGGCAGTACGAACGGTTATATTGGCAGCGGGGGTCTTTTCACAGTTAGCAGTAGCGGTGGACCAGTGACAACTATCGCAGACAGCGGCAGCTACAGCGGCCCCATCTCTATTAACCAAGCAGGAACGATAGCTATCCGAGCTGTTTCTCCTGCGGGCCACACTGACATTTTTACTTTCAGCAGTAGTGGCAGACCACTGACAACAGTAGTGAGTGGTGGTTTTTCTTTTGCTCCTGGCATCCTCACCATTCTCGATACACCCTCGATCAACGACAACGGCACAGTAGCTTTCTCGGCGCTGCTAAGAGGGGGAAGTGGTGAGGGCATCTTCATCGGACCAGATCCTGAAGCTGATCGGGTCATTGCTACTGGAGACTCTCTGTTTGGTTCTACAGTGTCAAATTTTCGTCTTTTTGACGAGCAAGACATTGGTTTCTCCACAAGAGGGTTAAACAATCGCGGTCAAATTGCGTTCTATGCCCAACTCGCTGATGGCACGAGCGGCATCTTTCGTGCCGATCCGATCGCTGTTCCTGAATCCTACTCGATGTTAAATGCGTTTTGGCTGAGCGCCCTCGGTGCTGGTGCGATGCTAAAACGATGCAGAAAAGAAGTCGGTTGAGGCGATCGCCTTCACTCCTCACTTCATTTACTCAAGGAGAATATCAAGAAGCCCTCAGCGCTACACTTTCCAAAGCTGTTTGGATTTTCAGGACAAACTCCGAATCTTGATGGTAGGTGAGGATCAGCTGATTGACGGCACGAGTCATCGCCACATACAACAGCCGTGCTTCCTCTACAGGTGTGCTGTGGCGATTGGGCAGGTATCCTAGTCCCGGAATGAAAACAGTGGGGAATTCCAGCCCTTTACTGGAGTGCATCGTCATCAGCTTGATACTATTGTCATCTGGCTGATAGGACCGACTGGCGCTGCTTTGATTCACCCACTCTACTGGGATCTGGGCTTGCTGTAGCGCCTTGTAAATCTCCTCACCCATAAACCTAAAACGGTAGGCGATCGCCATCTCATTCCAGGGAGTACCGCGATCGTGCAGCTCGATGACTCGTTCTGCTAGGTACTGATTCTCTCGCTTGAAACTGGGTAAATGCACCAACTCTGGCAAGGGACCGCGACGACCAGCAGGCAGAGGCTGAATTAGGACTGGCATGTCCTCTTCTTGGGTATCTGTAGGTGTCATCACTTCCTTGGCAAACTCGTAAGCTAAAGACAGAACCTCAGCTGTGTTGCGGTAATTCACTTTAAGGATAGTGGTACGCCCTTGGGCTTTGATACCCACACTCTTGAAACTAAACTTCTTCTTGCCAGTTTCACTATAGAGATTTTGAGCATCGTCGTAGAGGACTAGCAAGGAGTTAGTCTCTGGGTCTACCATCTGAGCCACTAATTTCAACCACTCTGGCTGGAAGTCGTGCCCCTCATCAATCATCACCGCCCCATACTGCCCTCTGGGAATTTTGCCTGCCTCTACAGCTTGGATAACTCGCTCAACCAACGCCTGCCCGTAATTGTCCCCTTTGTACTGATTCCAGTCAGGCATAGAGATGTTGTGACTGCGGAGGCGATCGCTACACCACCGATGAAAATGGCAGACCGTCACATTAGCCTTCAACTCTTTGTCTTTAAGTATCTGCCGGAGACGGGATGCCAAGGCTACGTTGAAGCACAGCACTAAAATCGGTTTTGACTGCTCGCTCGCCAGATGCTGACAGCGGTAAGCCAGGATGAGTGTCTTGCCAGAACCCGCTACGCCATGAACAACCCGATGCCCCTCGCCCAGACTCCGAGCGAGCTGCTCCTGCTGCAAGTCCATAATCTGAATTAGGTCTGGCACAATTTGTGGCGAGTCTGGTGAGAAGAAAGAAAGCTGTTTTGAACCAAATACCAACTCTGGGAAGAGACGAGCGCGAACACGGTCAATCTGCGATCGCGTTAGGGTCTTGCCAAATTGATAATGACTCAAGTTCCACAGCTGTTGCTGAAATTCCCCACTGTCTACCCCCTCAGTCCGTTCATCCTTGCAAATAACTAAATGCGGTTCTAAGACTTCTCCCATCTCTGACTGCTCGAAAGCCTTCCGAGTGATGTTGCTAAACACAACTCCATAACCGTAAGGAAAGCTCAGTTTACCTGCATAGGGACTTCCTATCGGCGACACCAGAGATGCATCTTGTTCGAGCAGTTTGCACACTGCCAAAGCATAATCCCTCGCCTGCTGCAATGGATTTTTGACTTCCTTCGCTCCATTGGGCGTAAGCAGCGTTACTGAAGTCCGAGTCACTTTTTGAATGTGGTCTAGCTTCCAATCCTTGACTTCCAGGATGAATAACCCTCGACTGGGGTGCAGAATGATGAAATCTGGGTGTAGTTGCTTGGGACCAATCGGCACGTCGTACCAAAGCAGGTAATCATCTTCCAGGTGATGCTCCAGAGCCTCAGCAAACCGCTTCTCACCAGAGGTCATGCACGGAAGACAGTTATTCAGAGATGGAATTAAGTTAGCTTTAGTCATAAAAGTTTTGTAGAGATGCTTACAGGGAGTTTCGATATATCTGCTCTATACTTAATATTCCCACTACCGCTGTATAAAACCTGTAGTCTAACTTGTGGGTGTAAAGCTTACATAAAAATCTAGAGCGGTTGC
>CAXUIV010000518.1:0-3940 GCA_964250875.1 uncultured bacterium | reverse complement strand
CCTCATCTCCCCACCCTGCTGGATCCGACTGCTCAAGGTACTGTGTTTAGAAGCGAGGCGGGCTTTGCCAGCAGCAGCCCAGTCTTGGAGAAACTTGATTTGTTCTTGAGCGGTGCGTGCCAAGGGAATGATTTGACTGGCAGCTTCTAAGACATCATCTGTAGTAAAGTCTCGGTTTTGACTAAAGGCGATGTGCATGGCTTCAATCAAGGTCTGCTCGATTTCTGCCCCAGAGAAATCAGGGGTTTCATAGGCTAGGCGGTCAAGATCGTAGCTCTTCAAGTTATGGGGGCGTAGTCGGGATAAATGGACCGCAAAGATTGCATGTCGTTCTTCTCTATTGGGCAACCCGACGAAGAAGAGTTCATCAAACCGACCTTTGCGCAGCATTTCTGCCGGAAGCGACTGAATATCGTTGGCGGTGGCGACGACAAACACAGGCGAGGTTTTTTCGGCTAACCAGGTGATAAACGTACCAAAGACGCGGCTAGTGATGCCGGAGTCACCTTTCTCACCTAGTCCAGAAAAGGCTTTGTCAATTTCATCTATCCACAGCACACAGGGAGCTAGAGCTTCTGCCAGCTGAATCATTTGCCGAGTGCGAGATTCAGATTCACCCACCAAACCACCAAATAACCGTCCGACATCCAGGCGTAGCAGGGGTAGGTGCCAGTGGTGGGCGATCGCCTTGGCTGTGAGGGATTTTCCAGTTCCCTGAATTCCCATCAACATCAAACCGCGAGGATGCGGCAACCCGTATTGCCGTGCCCGTTCGGTAAATGCTCCACCGCGACGAAACAGCCAGTCTTTAAGATTGTCTAGTCCACCAATATCAGAAATTTTTTCAGTGGTGGGGTAAAACTCTAGAATTTGTGTTTGACGAATAGTTTGGCGCTTTTCTTCCAGGACCAGCTCCACGTCTTCTGGCTGTATTTCCCCATGAGTGGCGATCGCTCGTGCCAGAGCGCGACGAATCCGCTCCATTGAGAGACCTTGGCAAGACCGCACCAATTCATCCAGAACTCTCGTTACCAAGGAGTGACCAGTAGCAGCTAACAAATGCTCTACCTCTACTCTAATTTCAGGTGCCGTTGGGAGCGGAAACTCTAGAACCGTCAAAACTTCGCTCAGGTCGTCTGTAATGGCCAGCCTAGGAGACAGGATAACGACATTTTTAGGCTGAGATTTGAGCAACCGTGCGAGATTGCGGAGCTTGCGAGAGACTGATACATCCTCCAAAAATCGGTAGAAGTCTCTGAGGATGAATACTGCTGGGGCAGCGGCGGGAATTTTTTCTACCAATTCCAGTGCTTGCAGCGGATTGCGGCGACCAAAACCAGCGTCGTTGGGGCTTCCCTGGTAGCCATCGACAAAATCCCATGTGTATACTGCTCGATTGCCTTGCCTAGTAGCTTCTTCCCGGATTGCTGCTTCCACCCGCTCCTCTTCATAAGTTGGAACGTAAATCAAAGGGTAGCGGGCACGCAGCAGAAGACCAAATTCGTCACGGAAGCTCATGGTAGTGGTTGTTGGTTGTTGATTGTTAGGGACAATTTAAACGTTAATGGCTAATTACTGAGATTCAACACCTGACAGCAGCTAACCAATAACTAAAAACCAACAACCAACAACTAATAACTACCCTGGTAGTTGCTTCCTCAGCGCTTCCAATGATGCCCAGCGCCGGTCAGTTGCCTGTTCTGAGCCAGTATCAGCTTTACCTGTCGTTGTTTGAATACCTGCACATTCGGCATCACACAACTGCCGTTGGGGAATTTCTAGACATAGATGTTCGTAAAGCCACTGGCTGGGATAAAAGTATCCCTGTGGCGGCAGCATTTCGACCAAGTCCTCTAGGGCGACTTCTCGCTCTAGAGGGCCACTATCTGGCTGAGCAGCTGATTCGTCTAACCAGATGATTTCTGATGTATCAACCAACAGGCGATGGTTGTACTGTTTCAAGCAGCGGTGGCAGACTAACGTGATAATCGTCTCTACCTTGGCTGATACGTCTAAGTAGTTTCCCTGGTGTTTAACCTGTATCTGACCACGAACCGGCGTCAAAGTCTCCAGGCCGGGCAGAGACTCTTGTACCTTGATGACCTCCATCCGTTCCGGCGCTTTAGCCAGTTGCGGAATGTAAATTGCCTCCATAAGGATTATGTACATCCTCCCTGAAACTTATATACGTAGCCAGCAGCAAATTGCCGATGCTATGTCTTTCAGTTTACTCTCCATCCCCTCTTCCCCCTGCCGCCATCATTGCAGTCGTCGAACAACCAGATGGCGATTAGGTTCCTTGCCCCGACTAAAGGTCTCTAAATCAGTAAAGTCCTTCAAGAAGGTGTGAACTTGACGGCGCTCAGCTGACGATAGGGATTTGATTTCAACTTCTTCACCAGAAGAGCGTACCTGCTCGGCGGCATGCTCCGCGATCGCTCGGATTTCTGCTTGCCGACGAACGCGATAGCCGTTTAATTCAACCGTATAGACTGCTTGCTGTTCCGTTTGGTTGAGGTTTAAAATCGCATTTGCCAGGTACTGAATTGCGTCTAGCACTGTACCTTCGGGGCCAATTAAAACCTGAATTTGTTCTGGTGACAGTTTCGTTTCATCAACTGTTAACCAGTAGCTCTCAGGTTCTTGGGGATCCCTGCTCTCTACCGGAATTGACTCTGGCTCAGCCCTTACACCTGTCGATACTCCCGTTAACTGCAGCAGTGACTCCAGCCACTGCTGACCCCGCTGCATTAGACCATCAGTCATTATCCTGAAGCCTTTTTCTTAGAGCGTGGCTCAAACGGTAATGCCTCGCGTCCTTTGTCCTCTTCCGCTTCCGCCTCTGTCTCTGCTACCAGCTTTTGCAGGTTCTCCGGTAGAGGTTCACGGGAGAGAATAAACGTCTGGAGGGTCTGAAAGATGTTAGCAATCAGCATGTACATCAACACCCCAGCTGGTAGCGGGAAGAACAAGAACATCCCAGAGAAAATAACAGGGGTAAGTTGGTTTACTGTCTGCTGTTGTGGGTTGCTACTAGTAGAGCCTTGGCCTGCCAGCGTTTGGTTGAGGTAGAGACTAAGACCGTAGCACAGTACCATTCCCACAATGTCCCAGTGGATTGTCCCGTCTTCATCAAATGCTCCAACCCTTCCCAAGGCGCTGATGAAGAGAAATCCTTTGTCTGAGGCTAGTCCTGGAACAGTTCCCTGCACTGTCACCTCTCCTGGCGCGATCGCTTCTAGACTGCCACTCTCATCGAGCTTCACGAGTTCTTTCCCCTTGGTGATCTGCCAGTGGGGAGTCAGCTTGGTTTCAGGATGTTCTGCTAGGAGCGTCTCGATTGACTTGCCGCTGACAGTCTGAAACTGGAGCTTAGTTTTTTCTCCCACTGTCAGGTTGTTGCCGCCGGGAAGCAGGGCAAGGACAGGGGCATGCACGCCCTCGGCAACGTAGATGTTCTGAGGAGAAGTCTTAAAGGGTACGGTTTGAACCTGTTCGACTTCAGCTTTGGGTAGGATCTGAAGATTGGCGTTGTAATTGATGTCAGAAAACGGTGAACCGCGCAGGGTGGCAAACAAGGCAAACAGCACTGGCATTTGTACCAATACCGGCAGACACCCAGCCAGCGGGTTACCAAATTCTTTGTAAACGCCGCTCATTTCTTCCTGCAATTTGGCAGGATTTTCTTTGTTGCGCTCCTGAATCTCCTTGACTCGTTTTTGCATCAACGGCTGAGTGATCCGTGTGCGACGCATGTTCCGAATGGAATTAGCATTCAGGGGATAGAGAGCGAGGCGGATGACTAGCGTCAAAGCCACGATTGCAAGTCCATAGCTAGGCACGATCCCATAGAAAAAATCTAGGATCGGCAGCATCACGTTGTTGGTGAGAAACCCGATACCAAAATCCATTGGCTTTGAGTGAACCTAGATACTCGTCA
>CAXUIV010000517.1:0-3944 GCA_964250875.1 uncultured bacterium | reverse complement strand
CGCAAGAGCAATTCTTGCGCTCACTATTGATAGCTCACCAAGATACTGAGTACGGTCAGAAGTATGGTCTAAGGGATATCAAGACGATCGAGCGATTTCAAGAGCAGATCCCTATACTTCCTTACAGCAGCTATGAGCCGTACATTGAGCGCATCGCTCAAGGTGAGAAGAGTGTTTTGACATCACATCCAGTCGTCTACTTCAGTCTGACGAGTGGTTCGACTGGTAAGAAGAAATTGATCCCAGTAACCCAGCGGTTCCAAAACTCTTTGCGGCGGTCTAACCTAACCTCTATCGGCTTCTTGAATGATGCACTTCAAGAGCGGGGGGGCAGATTTGGGAGATTTTTAGTCACCAACTCAGCGCAACTGCTAGGGCGTACCAGTGGCGGTATTGATTACGGTCCTGCCGCAGCTGGCGTCTTCCGTATGGGCAAATTCCTTTACAAACAGCTCTTTGTCAACCCTTATCAAACCTTACAACCGTCGGATAGCTTGGCTCGTCACTATGTTTGCCTGCTATTTGCTCTACGGGATTCATCAATGCGAGGGATGGCAGCCAACTATCCAATGCTGATCCTGCGCATCTGTAGTTATTTAGAGCAGTATGCTTGGGAGTTCGTACAGGACTTGAAAACTGGAACGATCGCCGACTGGTTGAACTTGGAGCCAGAAGTCCGGGCCAGTCTAGAGAAGCAGTGGTCTCCGAACCCGAACCGAGCAGATGAACTGCACGAGGTATTGCGTTCGGAGGGGCGACTTACCCCCAGACGAGTATGGCCAAATTTATCCTCGATTGTGACGGCACGGGGAGGTACGTCAGATTTTTACTTTGAGCGCTTCCCCGACTACTTCGAAAACACCCCTGTTTTTGGAGCAGTCTATGCATCAGCAGAAGGAAACATCGGGATCTATTCTGACTTTGATAGTGATGGGAGTGTCTTAGCTATTGAGAGTGCTTTTTTTGAGTTTATTCCTGAAGAGCAGTGGGGAGCAGATTGCCCTAAAACGCTGCTGGCTGGTGAAGTAAAGGTAGGAGAGTGCTACCGCGTTCTCATGACTAATTACAGCGGCTTCTACCGCTACGACATTGGTGATATTGTAGAGGTTCTGGGTTTCTACGAACAAGCTCCGCTTATAGCCTTTCGCTACCGTTCTGGAGGGATACTCTCTTCTACCTTTGAAAAGACGACAGAGTACCACGCAACTCAGGTGATGAACAGTCTACAGCAAGAATTCAACATATTTCTGGAGGATTTTTGTATTACCTTGTCCGAACATGAATTTCCAGCTCACTATCTGGTCAACATAGAAATTCCTTCCAATCAAACGCTCAACAACCCCCATGCTTTCCTGTCTAGCTTTGAGCGTCATCTCCAGGAAACTAATACCTTCTACGCAGTCAATCGCCTCAATCAAATTCCTGCGCCCCGACTCCGAATCCTGGCCCCTGGTAGCTTTGCTATCCTTCGCCAGCGCCAGTTGCAAAAAGGAATTCCCGATTCTCAGCTTAAAGCCCCTCACATCAGCGAAGACCGGAACTTTCTAGCTGGCTTAATAGTACTGCAGGAGTTTCAGCTTTAAGAGAAGGCTGAACTCAGTCGTTACTAAGAAGGAGGAGGTTACGGAACGAAGTTAAAGCAAGGATGCGGTTTATGCCAGACCACAATAAAATACTAGTAAAAGCTCTACAGTTAGTCATCCAATACTTGGAGGAAAATTCTGCTTCAGACACTCCGGTTGTTAACTATCATAATCCTGAGTTGCTGAGAGCTAAGCTCGATCTTTCTATCCCTGAAGAGGGTATATCAGTCGATGAATTCTTGTCATTGCTCGAAACCTATCTCACTTACAGCGTTAGAACTGGACACAAGCAATTCTTTAATCAATTGTTCTCTGGCTTCAGTTTACCTGGTTTCTTGAGCGATGTATTTACCAGTTTGACGAATACGTCAATGGCCACTTATGAACTTGCCCCACTGGCAACACTAATAGAACAAGAGCTGATCCAAGAAATAAATTCACTAATAGGTTTTAATGATGGTGAGGGAAGCTTTGTTACAGGGGGAAGCAACGCTAACTTAATCGCCATGCTTTGTGCGAGAAACAAAGCTTTTCCGAAAATTAAGAAGCAAGGGATTCAGTTAAACAATCTAACAGTATTTATCTCTGATCAAGCTCACTATTCTTTTCTCAAAGCTGCCAATCTACTTGGGATAGGACAAGATAATGTCATCAAAGTCGAGACAGACTCTTATGGTAGAATGATACCTCAAAAGCTTGATACTGCAATTCAGGATTTAGAGTCGGGTAAGAAACCTTTTTTTGTTGGTGCCACTGCTGGAACAACCGTAATCGGGGCATTTGACCCAATTATAGATATTTATGAAAGTGTACGAAAACACAATCTTTGGCTCCATATAGATGGTTCTTGGGGTGGAGCTGTGCTATTGAGTAATAAATATAAACATTTATTAGCAGGAAGTGAACTCGCTGACTCGTTTTCTTGGGACTTTCATAAAACGATGGGTTTGCCACTGATTTGCTCTGTTCTGCTCGTCAAATGCAAAGGAACCCTTTATCAAGCCTGCTCGAGTGGTGATGCGGACTATTTGTTTCACAATCACGAGAATTCAGCCCACGATCTCGGTTTGATATCATTACAATGTGGCAGAGAAGTTGACTCACTGAAGTTGTGGCTTTCCTGGCAATACCACGGTAAACGAGGCTATGAGGAAAAAGTAAATTGGCTCTTTGAAATGGCTGAGTATGCTACTCAAAAAGTCAAGGATTGCCCGAAGCTGGAGTTGGTGGTGCCAACGCAGTTTCTTAATATTTGTTTTAGATATATTCCCCCTAATCAATCTGACATCAATCAATTTAATCTAGAGCTACGTGACAGATTAGTCAAAAGTGGTAAAAGTTTGGTTAACTATTCGTACTTAAATGGCGAGATCATAATTAGACTAATCGTGGTAAACTTTGAAATTAATCGGGTAGATATCGATCAATTTTTTGAAAACTTTCTAAAAGTTGGCAGAGAGCTACAGGAAAACTGGGCTGATACCAATGCCGCTGTCTGAACCGCCAGTTCATTTTTTACGTCTCACGAACCAGATGATAATTACTACAATCAGCAAAGTCACAACGTGGGAGAGAGAACCTAGGTACTGGTTTACAAGCCTGTAGTGATTACCTAGTAAGTATCCAGCAGAGGCTAGCATTCCCTGCCCTGCGATCGCGCTTATCGTTAGATAGAGCAGAAATAAAACAGAATTCATTTTGCTGATGCCTGCTGGCAACGCAATGAGAGTGCGGAATCCTGGAATTAGTTGACTAAAGAGTACGGCCTTACTTCCATACTTGTCAAACCAGTTCTTTGCCTTCTGCACGTTGGCGGTTGATAACTTAATCCGTCTGCCATGTTGTTCAGTCCATGCCTTCAAGCGCTCCTCGCCAATATACCTGCCTGCATAGTACCAGGGCAAAGCCCCTACAATACTCCCTGCGACCCCTGCCATCACGATGTATACAAGGTTGAGCTTGCCCTGTGCTGCCATAAATCCTGCTAAGGGCAAAACTATCTCTTGAGGAACGGGGAACAAAAAGATTAGCAAGAAAATGCCCAAGTAGCCTAGGGAGTTTACGACATCAATCGGTTGTGCTGGCATCCCGTCCTGTAATTTTGTAGACTTGCTTAGAATAGCCCAACCAGTTTTTCCAGTGTTCTCTCCGTGAAAAACTCGTGTTCAGCAAGCTGAAGAGTTGGCTCTACTGGCAGTAAGTTCTTAAAGCTACACTTGCAACATCGACCACCAGTGATGTTCAGTAGGATAAACGCATTGCAGTCAACTAGGTTGTGCTTGGCAGCCTCAAGCAGACTGGCAAGGGCGACTCCTGCTGCTGGGTCGATCTCCACTCCCTCAGATTCCTGAAATTGCTTGA
>CAXUIV010000516.1:0-3956 GCA_964250875.1 uncultured bacterium | reverse complement strand
CAATCTTCAGGATTCACGAGAATGCCGACTTGTGTTCCTTGCTGCAAGAAGTTAGCAATCTTTTTCTCCAAGTCATCCACTGAGTCAGTGGGAGATTTGACTTCAACCATTAAATCAGGTGCCAATTGAGCAAAGCTACGCGGAGCGCGACGCAACTGCTCTGCACGAACGAAGGATACGTCGGGAGCACGAGTATTTGAGTCAGGCAAAGTGAATCCGGCGCTAGAACCCGTTACCCGTCCGACGCGAGCTGGTTCAACCCAGTCAGCCAGCCGACGACCAAACCGAAATGCAACCTCGTCAGATTCGTATCCTGATGGACTCATTACTGTGATTCTTCCATCCACCAATTCAGCTCGGTAATCACTGCCGAGTTTAGTTTGCACTCTTTCCAGATCTTTAGCAGTGAGGAGCATCGCACCCTCCAAAAGATAGCAGTCGTCCCTTCTATTTTGACTCTGTACTGCTTGAATGCCAATATGCGCAACCATGATAGAAAACTATCTATGGGAGTGCCACCTTCATATACCAATGACTGGTCAGCCTACCCCTGGCTTTATTCCAAATGGCGACCAAATACTTCTTTAGTTTTATGACTAACAACGACTTAATCGGTCTTGCAACCTCTTATGCCTACGCCGCCAGCTTGCTCATCTTCGGCGAGGCTTTACTGAAACTGTCCGTCCAGCCAAACCTGACTCGCAAGGTGATTCATATTGGTGCAGGTATGTGGGTTTTCGGTGTGCTGGTGCTGTTTGACCGTTGGGAAATTGGCATTCTGCCCTTTGTCACTTTTGTCGGCATCAACTACCTGCTTTACCGATACCGGGTCTCGAAAGCGATGGATACGGCTTCAGATTCCCCAGGTACAGTTTATTTTGCCATCTCAGTGGCGCTGCTGTTCGGGCTATTGTGGCGACCAGATGGGCCATTGGATCGCGTCCCGATTGCGGCGGCTGGAGTTATGGCTATGACTTGGGGAGACGCACTAGCAGCATTAATTGGTAGGCGCTACGGGCAGCATCAGTACCAGGTTGGCAGCAGCATTCGCTCTTGGGAGGGTTCGGCAGCAATGTTCCTAGCAAGCACGGCGGCGATGTTCTTGGTGCTGCTGCTTATGCCGGGATCGTCACTCAGCCCATTGGCAGTACCTGCTGGATTTGGACAGACACTCCTAACAGCGCTCGTAGGCGCTGCTGGTGCGACGTTGGCTGAGGCAGTTTCACCCCACGGCACGGACAACCTGAGTGTGCCTCTGGTAGCGGCGGGGATCGTAGGAGTGATGACGCAGGTATTTTCTTAGGATTAAAGGGTGTAGGTAAAATCTGCTACCAGCATGCCAGGAACTCGACTTCCTCCTGGCTGCCGACCTCCATAAGTGTCTACTTCTGGCGTAAACTCTTGAAAATTGGTCAGGTCTATCAGGTTCTCTCCCCAGAAACGATACAGACTTTCATCAAAGCGCAAGTTGTCAATCGGGGCGATGATTTCTCCTTTTTCTACCCAAAAACAAGCATAACGGGTCATACCTGTAATCCGACCAGTAGGGCGATCGCTCCAGTTCAGGTAGTGCAGATTTGAGACGTGTAGTCCTGTATCTAGAGTGGGAAGAATTTGCTCTAATCCTAAATTTCCTGGACTGACTTCTGGAGAGCGTAAAGACTCTGAAGCATTTGCTCCATTTGCAGTCTGTTGATATTCTTTGGCTGTGCGAGTGTTCACTAGCGTATTGACCAGCACCCCCTGTTCAATTACAGGTAACTGAGTCGGTGCCATCTCTCCCCATTCATTGAATCGCGGTACCAAGCCCTGCTGGAAATTCTCCTTGAGGGTGAACATTGGGGAAAGTCGCTTTTCTTCTTGTCGAAGTGAGACCAAGGCACTCGCTCCTTGTTGCAGAGATGCCTCACTTAAACTTCCCCAAGACAGCATAGTCACGAGATCGGCTACAGATGCTGGAGCTAAGTAGGTACGATACTGACCCGGCGACAGTTGCTTGGCTGGGCGATCAAGAAGTTTCAGTTGAGTTTTCGATGCGTCTATTTTGGCTTCGTAAGCCTCTGTATCCCAGTGACTGCCTGCCAGAGTACCTTTAACTGCTTGTCCTGCATCAGTAAACAGAGAATAGTCCAGCGTAAACGAATCAGTGGCAAACCAGTGTTTTTGCCCATTGGAGTCTGCGTAGGCTCGCACTAAGACTCCCGCAGCATAAATGCCAGTAAAATCCAACTCTGCAACCAATGGCAGCAACGTTGGCACTACCGCTTCTAGAGCCAACCGACTGCCAGAGTGAGTTTCTCTACTTTGACCCTCCCCAGATAGCAAAACTAGATAAGGATCGACGGGTAATTGAGGAACTTCTTGGCGTAATTCCTCCAAGGCAGTCTGCGTCTGTTGCCAATCTGCTTCCCAGTCTCCAGTAAAGGGAAACTCCCGAAAACTGCTGCGCTGATCTTGGATCAATGTAAGTTGGACCCAGCCATCGCTTACCCAACCAGTTTGTCGCACCTTAGCATGGTTGAAGCGAACGAATTGACTCTGCTCACTGCTCAATTTCAAGGTGAACTGTTCGCTTGGTTCTTTCTGCGCCAGTAGAACCTCAATCAGCCTGTTGAAAGTGGCTTCTAAAGTGGACAAATGCTCCTTCACGCGCCACCTCCAAAAACTTCCACGTCAGCAAAGACACAAACAGGTGCCCCATGCCCCACCCGAATCGCCTGATTTGGTTCTCCCTTACCACAATAAGGAGTGCCATACATTTCCCAAGTAGAAGCATCTCCTACCTGAACAAGACGGTGCCAGAATTCTGGAGTCGTCGCTCGATAGTTAGGATTGCGTAGAGTTTTGGTGATTTGGCCATTTTCAATCAGCTTGGCGTATTCACAACCAAACTGAAATTTGTGGCGCTGATCGTCAATCGACCAAGAGCGGTTGGATTCCATGTAGACTCCATGCTCTACCCCAGCGATGACTTCAGCAAATGTGGCTGTTCCTGGTTCTAAATTCAAATTCGCCATGCGGTCGATGGGCGGTCGGTTCCAAGAGCAAGCCCTGGCACAAGCTACCCCTGGAACACCAGCCCGCATTTGACTTTCTACCCCTCCCAAACCTCGCAACAGCAGACCTTCCCGGATCAAATACTCCCGCGATGCGGTGACTCCAGTGTCATCAAAGCTGTAGCTAGAATACTCACCAGGCACACTTGGATCAAAAGTGATATTCATCAGGGGAGATCCGTAGAGCCGTCTACCAAAATCACTTCTGTTGACAAAACTGCCGCCAGCATAATTGCGCTCATCTCCCAAAATCCGATCCAACTCCAGAGGATGACCAACGCTCTCGTGGATTTGCAACAGCATCTGATCAGGAGCCAGAACCAGATGCGTGCGAGTTGTGGGGCAGTCAGCAACTGTCAAAAGTTCGATTGCTTGCTCACCAATGCGCCTGACTCTGTTCCACAGATTCGGCTCCAGGAAAAACTCCATGCCGCCTTGGTAGCAGTGGGCTAACCAGCCGTTATCTGTTCGCTGCTGCACAATCGGGCCATCCTGGGCAGTAGCGCCGTAATGAGTTGCTAGAAACAGGAATTTTTGGTATGCCTCTGAGCCATTGCTGCTGACGAACCAGGACTCCATCTCAGTCGTCGTGGCAGTGGCAGTGGTTTGGATGATCGCGTCCGAGACTTTCAATGTCTGACAAATCCGGATCAGTAGATCATTAATTTCTCCTGGGCTCAAGGCATCAAAAGGTTTGAGAAACGGGGACGTATACTGACCCACCACCTTAGGACGCTCAGCCACAGTCACCGGGTAGATCGACCACTGGCTGGCCACCAGTGCTTGCTGGTAGGCGATCACGGCAGCAGCTTGGATGCTGGCAAATTTAAGGGAATTGGTGGCTCCGTAACCAATTTGTCCATTCACCAGCACTTCCACCATGACTCCCTGAGTCAAAGA
>CAXUIV010000515.1:0-3958 GCA_964250875.1 uncultured bacterium | reverse complement strand
TCTGGCAGTGGTATCAAGATGCTGTTAAGTGACCAGTTGGCCTTTTCTCAGTCCTCTCGCGCTGTTCAAAGTGAGGAGTACCAGCAAGCCAAAGTTAGGGGCTTCGCGCTTCAAGAAGTACCAGTAGCAATTGATGGGATTGCGATCGCCGTTAATCCCAATCTCAATATTCCTGGTATGACCGTCAGCCAGTTGAAAGACATCTATACGGGTTCACTAACCAACTGGAATCAGGTCGGTGGTCCAAATCTGCCAATCTCGCCTTACTCTCGCCGGGTTGAAGACAGCGGCACAGTTCAATTTTTTGTGGAGAACGTTTTGGGAGGTCAGAAGCTCGGTACCAATGTTAAACCCATTTCTACAACTACCGAAGCTTTGAGGCAAGTGTCTGCAAACCCAGGCGCGATCTACTACGCTTCCGCGCCGGAGTTAGTGCCTCAGTGTGGTGTTAAGCCCCTACCACTGGGTCAAAAAGCGGACGAGCTGGTTCCACCTTACCAGTCGCCTTTTATACCTCCAGCGCAGTGCCCAGGACAGCGCAATCAGTTAAATGCAGCAGCGTTCCAAAGTGGTCAGTACCCAATCACCCGTAAGTTGTTTGTGATTGTTAAACAGAATGGCCAAAGCGAGCAACAAGCGGGTGAAGCTTACGCTAACTTAGCGCTGACTTCTCAGGGCCAAGATTTGATTAAAAAGGCTGGCTTCGTCAGCATCCGTTAGTTTCTCAAAACAGCTATGTCTCAAAAAAACGAAACAACTGTTCTTGTTTTGGCTCTCCTGATTACAGCTGTATTAGCAGCTGGTGGCTTCTGGTGGTTCAGCAAAAATTCTGGTTTGGGTGGCCCTATTAGCTCCAAGCCTAATAATCCTAGTCCTGGTAATAACAATTCAAGCCCTACGCCCAGTCCTACACCTGGATCTAGTACTAGCAGCGGTTTTACTGGAGTGCAGAACGTTCCGACTGGACTGTTTAACTACGGAGGCAGTACTTCCTGGGCACCAATTCGCAAGGTTGTCGATCCAGCAATTGGAGCAGCCCGGCCTGAGTTTAGGCTGCGCTATGTCCAACCCACTGGTGACCCTGGTTCTAGCACCGGGATTCGAATGCTACTAGATGGGCAATTGGCCTTCGCTCAGTCATCCCGACCGCTACTTGAACAAGAGTATATTCAGGCAAAGCAGCGTGGGTTCAGTCTTCAACAAACTCCAGTTGCTATTGACGGTTTAGCAGTGGCAGTTAACCCCAGTTTGAGTGTTTCCGGTCTGACACTAGACCAGCTAAAATCAATCTACACCGGCAAGACAACAAACTGGAATCAAGTTGGTGGTCCTAACGTGGCGATTAAGCCCTATTCACGGCCCAAAGGCGATGGCGGTACTGTTGAGGTTTTTACCCAAGACATTCTGGAAAATCAACCTTTTGGCCCAAATGTAGAGTTTATTTCCACTACCACCCAAGCGCTGCAAAAACTCGCTAGCAACCCTGGTGGAATTTACTATGCCTCTGCACCGGAAGTGGTGCCGCAGTGTACGATCAAACCCCTAGCACTGGGGCGAAAGTCAAATGAACTAATCGCCTCGTATAGAGAACCCTATGTCACACAGCCTCAGTGCCGTAGTAAACCTAACCAGCTCAATACGAATGCCTTTCAGAGTGGTCAATACCCTATCACCCGAAATTTATTTGTCATCATTAAGCAAGATGGTCGAAGCGACCAACAAGCTGGGGAAGCATACGCAAATTTCCTGCTAACCGAACAGGGGCAGCAGCTAACCAGTCAGGCTGGTTTTGTCAGGCTTCGCTGATAGCAATAGGGGAGGCAGGGGTAGACAATTGCTCAATCGCCTAGCAATGGGGTAGAAGTTCCTCTTCCCCTGCTCTTCTAAACACAATGGGAATCCTACCGCGCCGCATTTATAGAATTTACAGACTCCGCTGGTAGACAGATCAAGTTGTCTCCCTGCGTGATTAGCAACCCGCGCTGACGTAACTTACCCATAAGGCGGGTGACAGTCACGCGAGTGGAGCCAATGGCACTGCCGATCTGGGCATGGGTGAGAGGAAAGGGTAGACAGTAGCCGCGAAGTTCTTCGGGATTTGATTCACTCAAAGATGGCTCCCCATACTCTTCAATCAATAATGTCAGGAATCCTAAGAGCCGATCAATTGTGCGTCGCTGACCCAAAGCACTCAGCCACAGAAGCTTGCGCTGGTGCTGATAGCGAAATGCATCCAGCACTTCTCGGCGGAAGTGGGGCCAGTTATCCAAGTCATGCCAGTACATCCACAGCACTGATGTCTGGTCAACGTGGGCATAACTTTGGAGGGTAAACGGTGACTGCGCAACAATTTCAAACGGTTGGCCTGCACCAACGAAGCCGAGGAAAGCTTCTTCTGGAGTTCTGTTGATGCGTCGAGACATCAACTGACTGGCTGTGGCACTGACTTGAGCGGTGCCTACCAGGCGAACGGCACCTCGCTGCACCAAATACAGCAGCCCAGGACGAGCTGGAATTCTTTCATCTTTGCTGAAGCTGCGGCAGCGGTAGTGTTCTTGACCCCAGTCAAGAATCCGTTGCCAGGTTAAGAAGGGCCGTGATGGCTCTGAATAGGATGGGGACTGCGTGGGTAAAAGCATGTTGCTATGGAAAGAAACGTCACAGAGGGTGTAGATAAGCGCCAGTTTAGCGGCAAGCCGTACCTCACATTTCGGACATGGGCCACTTGTAGGTACAAAGCTAACTTAACTCTACATTTGTTTTATACGTCTTACTGTATTTTAATGGTAGTAAAAATCACTTCATTTCATTAATCTTTGCAGAGTTCTCATTTTTACTGATGCTACGCAACCGCCAAAATAATGAGTGGCAACAACCTTAAACCATCCCTGTTGAAAGAATGTCTGGGTATATAGCGTGAATCAACAGTCAAAAACTGTTACCTATCCAGCTTGCAGGCAGATGTTGTTGAGTCAGCTACAGATGGCGCTGAGTCAAGCGGCACTGCCCTACGTTCCAGTGGAGCTGCTGAACCAGCCAAACAAATATATTCAGTTATACAGAGTAAAAGACTGTTGTAAAGTTTTGTACACTTCAGGTGTTGCTTTCCAATTAGAAAAAGCCCAGAAAATTCCAGCGCTAGAAATTGCCACGGCGATTACCAGTCGTTTATCTGCTCTAGCTGAGTTAATGTCTGCTACTGAAGATGATTTCTCAGTCCAAGTAGTCCCGCCTGGTTGGATCTACTTTTATGTAGGTGCATTAACCGTAGCCAAACGGTTACAAAGTTTGGCCCAAGCGCCACCGTGGTGGGGAGATGGGGAGATGGGGGAAGTACTTCGTCTCTCTCTTTCATCCTCTCAGCTATTTGCGGTGCAGTATGCTCATGCTCGCTGCTGTTCGCTGGTACGGCTGGCTCACCGCCAGGGCTTGATTTCGCTAAGCGAGCCTGAACCTCAGGTTAGCCCTCCTTTTTGGTCTGTGAGCGCACCAGATCCTATCCCTTGGCTAGATGCTAACCAGCAGCTCTGCCTGGTGGATCCAGCCGAGTGCAACCTACTGCGATCGCTACTGCAATTACTAGACGATATCTCCTGCTGCTATCCATCCCCCCATCACCCCACCTCCCCATCTTGGGAAAAAGCAGCGCTTGATTTAAGTCAAGCTTTCCAAAACTTTCATAGCCGCTGCCAAATTTGGGGTGAGGTCAGAATGAATAGCGAGCTTGCTCAAGCGCGAATAGGTTTGGTTATGGCTACTCAATCGGTTTTGTGGTTGCTGCTGCAAGGATGTAGCGTTTATCCGTTGCTGGAGCTTTAGGCGTACCTCCGTAGCTAGAGAAATTTTTTTAAAACGGGTGACAAATCAGTTGAGTTGATCTATCATACCCTTGTGTGAGGAGCGAACCAGTCAGGACACCGAGACGAAACACGGCCAGTCGTCGGTGTCCTTTCTGACA
>CAXUIV010000514.1:2443-3958 GCA_964250875.1 uncultured bacterium | reverse complement strand
TGCTCGGTAGCTTTGCTGCACTTTTTCCCATTGTAGACCCAGTGGGAGGAGTACCAATATTTCTGCTCCTGACTGCCGATTACTCAAAGCAGTTGCAGCATCATGTCGCCGGAAGAATTGCCCTATATGCAGTTGTAGTGCTGGTACTGTTTCTGCTGGTAGGTGGCCGAATTTTGCGCTTCTTTGGGAGTTCCCTAGAGGTGCTGCGGATTGCTGGAGGAATTGTCGTGTTTCACTCAGCTTGGCAGACAATGAATTCACAACCGAGGCTGACAGGACGAGACAATCAAGCAGCAGTTGAGAAATGCCACAAACATGAAGATATTTCTTTCATGCCGATGACCATACCCATGCTAGCGGGACCGGGTTCAATCGCTGTAACTTTAGGACTAGCAGCCCAAGCGGGATATGGTCTTTCTGTTAGAACCGGACTAAATTTGCTAGCGGCATCCTTGGCGATCGCGCTAATGGGAGGGGTAATTTATCTTTGCCTGCGCTCTTCTAGTTTGCTATTGGTTTGGCTAGGGGAAACAGGCATTAGGGCGACGAGTCGGACGTTGGGATTGTTTATTTTAGCTGTAGGCGTCCAGTTAATTCTGAATGGAGTTGCAGACTGGCTGAAGCATTTAGGGTTAGTTAGAGGTGGTGCTTGAGGTAGAGAAGCAAAAAGAATCCGGATTTTGATAACATTCAAGCTGGTAAACGGTTTCAGACGTTGTTAGAAGCAAGAATAGATCGAGCTGATGGATGAGCAGGAGGAATTTATACTTACACCGAGTGGGCAGAAGAAACTCGGCAATCTTGTTAATTTAGAGTATGTAAACATAGCAGATGCAATTCGACAGCGTGGAGGAGGACAGACTCAGGTTGAGCAACTACGAACAGATTATCAAAATAAGACCGTCGGTGAGCTAGCAAATCTAGCAGTCGAAGGAGACGCAGACGCGGAAACGGCAATCAAAATTCTCAAGCAGGCGAGGAAAAAGCGTGAAAAGTATAGTGGAAGATGATTTTCCTACTGGATACATTTTGACAGAGGTTTCAGTTGTTGAGGACAAAGAATTTGGAGGCGATGAACTCTGCCTTGACCAAGTTCAGCTCATTTTTCAAGATACAAAAGTTATACTGCGATCGCTCGCTGATACTGATGAGATAGAAATAATACACAAAAACACAACTGCCTCTTCTCCGACGAATACTCCAGCATGGTGCAGTCAATTTCTGGGTAAGAAGCTACAAACCGTATGGGTATGTGAAAATGTCCAGGGTTATCGAGACCAAATTGTCTTCGCTTTTGACCGGCTACACCCAAGTATTGCGTTCGTTGCCGAAGGTGCTGTTCTCAAGGTATTCCGCTATGAGCAAGTTTCCCGACTCAAGACATCTCGTACAGAACTGCAACATAGCCAAGTCTAGGGTCCAAGGCTTCATGTAGGCGTAAGACCTTATAAGTATCTTGTTACACCTGCTGGTCTAAGTCACACTAGCTAGAATTAGCATCAACGTATAACCGCT
>CAXUIV010000514.1:0-2343 GCA_964250875.1 uncultured bacterium | reverse complement strand
TACACCTGCTGGTCTAAGTCACACTAGCTAGAATTAGCATCAACGTATAACCGCTCAAGCATGCAGACTCTCAAAAAGACTCATCCAATACAGGAACTCAAAACCCGTCTCACCGAAATTAACGACATCGACTCAGCTGCCTTTCTGCTGTACTGGGATCAGGCAACATACATGCCGCCTGGTGGTGCTGCTGCCCGGGGGCGGCAGTTGGCGACTCTGCGCCAAATCTCCCATACTAAATTCACCGACCCTGCCATCGGTCAGATGTTGGAGGATTTACGCTCTTATGAAGCTAGTCTGTCCTACGACTCTGACGAAGCTAGCCTCATTCGCCTAACTCGGCGGAACTATGATCGCGCCATTAAGGTACCAGCGCAATTCATGGCAAAGATGTCTCGTCATCGGGCTGAGTCTTACGGAGTTTGGGCAAAAGCTCGGCCAGCGAATGACTTTGCGGCTGTACAGCCATACCTGGAAAAAACTCTGGAACTGAGTCGGGAATATGCCAACTTTTTTCCCGGATATGAGCATATCGCTGATCCGCTGATTGAGATTGCTGATTATGGGATGAAAGCTTCAACCCTGCGATCGCTCTTTACGCAATTGCGGCAGCAACTGGTACCGATCGTAGAAGCGATTACCTCCCAACCAACTGCTGATGCTGCTTGCCTGCACCATCATTTTCCAGAATCCCAGCAGACAGCATTCGGCCTCAAGCTGATCGAAAAAATGGGCTATGACTTTCAGCGAGGGCGGCAGGATAAAACCTTGCATCCATTTGCGGTCAAATTCTCTACTGGCGACGTGCGCATCACAACTCGTGTTAGAGAAGATGATTTGAATGAAGGGCTGTACAGTACTATTCACGAGATGGGTCATGCGCTTTACGAACAAGGCGTAAGCCGCGACTTTGAAGCAACACCCCTAGCTGGTGGGACTTCCTCTGGTGTCCACGAAAGTCAATCTCGCCTGTGGGAAAACTTAGTCGGACGTAGCCGTAACTTCTGGACATACTTCTACCCCCAAATCCAGGCTGCTTTCCCTAGCCAACTGGGTGATGTCTCTTTGGAAGCGTTCTACCGAGCAATTAATCGAGTCGGGCGATCGCTCATTCGTACCGACGCCGACGAGGTGACATACAATCTGCACGTCATGCTCCGATTTGACCTGGAACTACAGCTATTAGAAGGCAACTTAGCAGTGCGTGACCTTCCCGCAGCCTGGAACGATCGCTATCGAGTTGATCTAGGTATTGCACCACAAAACGACAGCGACGGAGTGTTGCAAGATGTCCACTGGTATGGCGGCACGATCGGCGGGGCGTTTCAGGGCTATACTTTGGGTAATCTTATGAGTGCCCAGTTCTTTGAAGCGGCTCTAAAGGCTGAACCAGAAATTCCTCAACAAATTGCGCAGGGCAATTTCAGGACTTTGCACGACTGGCTAAAAGCCAACATTTACCAGCACGGACGGAAGTATACAACATCTGAACTCGTTGAACGGGTAACGGGCAGTACACTGCATATAGATCCGTACATCCGCTACATTCGGCAGAAATATGGGGAAATTTACGCACTCTGTTAGGGGAAGTAGCCCTCAAAACGGGTCCGAGCTATTGGTTATCATAAGCAGGTTGCTTAACGCTGTAGGTGCTTAACGTCGCCTACAGCGGACCAACAGCTTGCAACCGAACTTTAAACGTAATCCAACCAAGACGTAAAAACACAGGGAGTCGCTATGTCAGATTTGATCCAAGCCGTTCTCGACAGTGATGAGAAAAGCGATCTGCGTCAGTTCGTCAGTGAGTTACGTCACCAAGAAAAGCAGTACTTACTGCGAAACGATATTGTCAATGCCTATACGAGCTATTGCAGCAGTCATCAAAAGCCAGAAAAGTTTTATCAGTCGTCCCAATTGGCGAAACTGATTTACTACACTCAAGAAATTATTTTAGAGGAGGGCAACCTCTGTTTGATTATCCGGCCTAAAACTGCCAGTCAAGAAGTCTATCGCCTGACAGAAGACCTGAGTGTCGCCACAATGACAGTGGAGGAACTACTGGACGTGCGCGATCGCATTGTTAAGCGCTTTCATCCCAACGAAGGCGGTATCCTAGAGCTGGATTTTCAGCCTTTCTACGACTATACCCCGACGATTCGCGATCCTAAAAACATTGGCAAAGGAGTACAGTACCTTAACCGTTATCTATCCAGCAAACTCTTTCAAGACCCTGGGCAATGGCTGGAAGCCCTGTTTAAATTTCTCATTGTCCACTCCTACAACAATCTCCAACTGCTAATTAACGGACGAATTCAGTCACAGCAACAGCTCTCGGACCGAATC
>CAXUIV010000513.1:0-3960 GCA_964250875.1 uncultured bacterium | reverse complement strand
GGGCTTGGGATAAAAAGCCCGCACGCACAGCACTGTGAGAGGTGACGAGGTCGGCAGCACTACGAATGGAATTTGGCAGCATACGGTTAGTTCAGCATATAGTTACATATTGCTGCTGGCGAGGGCGATCGCATCTGTTGTAGGTTTAGGGTTAGTGACGGTCTAAACTTTATTATGAATGTTGCCATTATTGGCTGTGGTTATGTCGGCATAGCGGTAGCTCGCTATTGGTCTCAACTGGGTTTAGTGGTTACAGCCACAACGACGACTGAAGCGCGTGTGGCAGATCTGGAGACAGTGGCGACACGAGTTCTTGTCGTGAAGGGAGACGACGAAGCGGCGCTGCAAGCTGCGATTCAGAACCAGGACACGCTGCTTCTTAGCGTTGGTGCTAGGAATGCCGATGTGTACGAAGATACCTATCTGCGGACTGCTCAAACCCTAGTCAAAGTTTTGGAGCAGGTTCCGAGCGTACAGCAAGTGATCTACACAGGAAGCTATGCTGTCTACGGCGATCGCCAAGGAGATTGGGTAGATGAGGAGTCACCCTTGTCTCCAGCTAACCGGAACGGTGAGATTCTGGCGGAGACAGAGCAAGTGTTGTTATCCGCTCGCAACCTCAAAGTATGCATCCTCCGGCTAGGAGGAATCTATGGCCCAGGACGCGAACTCGCCAAGATCTTTGGTCGGCTAGTTGGCACGACTCAGGCAGGAGACGGGAAAGATAGAACGAACTGGGTTCACATTGATGACATTGTTGCTGTCATCGAATTTGCTCGGCAGCACAAGCTACAGGGAATTTACAACCTGGTAAACGAAGTGCCGCTGACAAGACGGGAGCTACTTGAGCGAGTCTGCGATCGCCACAAGTTACCCCAAGTTGCCTGGGACTCATCGGCACAAAAAGTCCGCCCCTACAACGCCTGCGTATCCAACCAGAAACTACTGGCAGCAGGTTATAAGTTTATTCACCCAGAGATCTGAGCGTGAAAGGTACCTAGGAGGGAAAGTTCTCTATGTGTGCTTCCCCTTGCAGCGTCATTCTACCTGCTTCCACGTCAATTTGTTGGATTCGCAGAGACATTCCCTCCATTTCCAAATTGCGTAAGTTCAACAATTCGGTGATCTTTGCCTCTAAAGCATCTGTTAATGGCGAGTCCTTGCTTTCTGTATACTGAATGTCCTTAAGAACAATCTCCTGATTTGCAGCATCAGCTTGTGTTATTGCTGTGAAAGCAGCGCGTTGGGTGACTGCTGGTTCTCCCGACACAATTTCAGCACTCAGTGCCATTCTGCCATCCGCCTGTAGACTGCACTCTATGTGTCGCTCAATCTTCACCTGGCTTTCTTGAAG
Organism: uncultured bacterium; assembly: GCA_964250875.1. Taxonomy (GTDB): domain Bacteria; phylum Cyanobacteriota; class Cyanobacteriia; order Cyanobacteriales; family Chroococcidiopsidaceae; genus CAXUIV01. Next base: position 2,606 of record CAXUIV010000513.1, on the reverse strand, counting down.
CAGCATCTGACCTAACTGTTTATGAAAGGAATCAGCGTTGAGCGCACTGTTGACGTTGTCTTCAGTTAAGACGATGCGGACTGTGCCAGAGGATGGCTGAGTTAGCTCAATTTTACCGAAGATTGCGCTGAGAGGCTTGACGGTGACGCGGCCAATTTGCATTTCTAGTTCCTCTACGCGCAAATCTGGCTGCATCACCAGACCTTCGCCATCAATCGCAATGGATTCTACTTCTCCCCGAGCTAGCTTACTAGGGTCAGTCTTAACTTGAACCGTTAGCTTGTCCGCTTCTTCCATTTGAGTGGAAAGGGCCATTTCTGCCATCTTATTCAGCGCTTGTTCACCAAGCCCAGCTTTTTCTTGCGTCACGCCACCCTCTCCCGGTGTTTTTTCACTTGCTTAGTCTAAGCGATTTCCCTGAAGCCTCATCTCTGTCTGTTGGTAGAAGCAAAAATGCTATTTTTAGATGTTACTGAGTGATGCAAATGATTCGCACCTAAACACATTACGTAATATGTCTTTAACTGCTTCAACCATGTTGCCGCTCTCGACTACGGCACCAGACTTCCACTTACCGGATGTGGTATCTGGTAAGACGATTTCTCTCTCTACCTTTGTAGGCAAGCAGGCATTGCTGGTCATGTTCATCTGTCGCCACTGTCCTTTTGTCAAGCATATACAAGACGAACTGGCGCAGTTGGGCAAAGACTACGCTAACAGCGACCTCGGTATTGTTGCTATCAGTGCTAACGATGCCGCGAAGTATCCAGATGATGCACCAGAGTCGTTAAAGGCGATGGCATCGGAGTTAGAATTCTCCTTCCCTGTTTGCTTTGACGCCAGTCAGGAAACAGCAAAGACCTATACAGCAGCCTGTACGCCAGACTTCTTTGTTTTTGATGCAGACCAACGGCTGGTGTACCGAGGGCAGCTTGACGACAGCAGACCGAGTAACGGCAAGCCAGTTACAGGTCAAGATCTACGAGCAGCAATTGATGCAGTGCTAGCAGGTAAACCCGTCAACGCTGAGCAAAAACCCAGTGTGGGCTGCAACATTAAGTGGAAGCCTGGGAACGCACCGAGCTATTACGGCTAAGCTGTTGTCATTAGCGACTCGTATCCCACGACAACTCCAAAGCAGACGCACTTGATCATCGGGAGCTAGCTAGAAAGCGCGATAAAAACGCCACAATGACTTTCCTTGATTAAGTTCACGTTGAGATGCACCGGAGATACACTCTGAAGATCGGGATGTGAAAATTATCTCACAGTTAACGTCCTTATTAACAAAGAAAACTCAGATTCAAGAGCAAAAAACCGCCCTAAATTTTGCACACTAAGACGGTTGCGGCAAAATGGTTTGCCCGCTCTTCGTTCCAATAAGGAGACGCTTGCCACCACTGCCAGAGCGAACGGCTGCCTTTGCTTTTATTGCAGCGCTGGCAGACTGCGGCTAGGTTGGATCTCACGTCCAAGCCGCCCTTCGATTTAGCTACCACATGATCCAAGGTCAAATAACGGGGAACGCATCCACAATAGGCACACGCCCCGCCAAATCTCTGCTTAACCGCTGCTTTGATTTTGTGTTTCTGCGATCGCCCACCCAGACATTTAAGTTGCGTTTGTGCGCCCATGCCGATGCCCTAGCAGAATAGTTCTATTTCGCCGATGTGAAGTTAGGACTTTAGCTTGTGGGTAGAGACCACATGCAGCTCCTTCAACTGCTTATCATCCACACTGGAGGGTGCATCCGTCAGCAAACACTTGGCTTGCTGCGTCTTCGGAAACGCGATCGCATCTCGAATCGATTCTTCTCCAGCTAGCAGCATCACCAACCGATCTAACCCATAGGCAATGCCGCCATGAGGTGGAGTCCCATACTCAAACGCCTCTAGTAGAAAGCCGAATTTGTCCTGAGCTTCCTCTGGAGATAGCCCAATCGCCGCAAACACCTGCTCTTGGGTCTCGCGCTGGTAAATCCGCCGACTGCCGCCGCCAATCTCAAAGCCATTGAATACCAGGTCGTAGGCTTGCGCTCGTGCAGTTTTGAGATCGTTAAGATCTTCGGGATACGGATTTGTAAACGGGTGGTGCAGAGGATCTAGGCGCTTCTCATCGGCGTTCCACTCAAACATGGGAAATTCTGTCACCCAGAGCAAATTAATCTTGTCTGGGTCAATCAGCCCCAGTTCTCGACCAACAACTTGCCGCAGTCGGTCAAGAGTTTTGTTTACCATATCAGTGGGTCCTGCACCAAACAGCAGCAGATGGCCAGCTTTTGCTCCAGTGCGGCTCAAGATTTCCTGTTTTTGAGCTTCTGTAAGATTGTCTTTAATTGCCCCAATGGTTTCAATTTCACCGTCATTTCTCACTCGAATGTAGGCAAGTCCCTTGGCACCGGCTTCACTCGCTTCTTTAAACAAGTCGCCACCCGGTTTAATGCGGACATTCGAGATGGCTTCGTTACCGCCTGGAATGGGGAGAATTTTGACTGTACCTCCGGACGCGATCGCTCCAGAAAACACCTTGAAGCCAGAGTCTTTCACCACGTCAGAGATGTTAACCAGCTCCAGGTCAAAGCGAGTGTCAGGTTTATCGCTGCCGTA
>CAXUIV010000512.1:0-3965 GCA_964250875.1 uncultured bacterium | reverse complement strand
GTGGCCACCACTGCAAGATTCCAAGCAAATCGCTTCATCAACGGTATCTTCTTCAAAAACACATCCATCTGCTCTAGCTGTCGATAACCCGGTTCTAGCCTTGCCTGCTCCACAATAATCTTTTTCCAGTAACGCTCCTTGTTCGGGTCAACCCGCTCAATCAAGTAGAAGTGGAGGAAAATCCACAGGGTTGCGAGCCAAAACGTATCGTAGACAGTGCTGGAGAACTGAGAGTTGACGAAATTGACAATATTAATATCTAGCGGTGTTTCATCTTCAGTCCGCACCTTTGTCGCAATCCGCCGATAGACATTAATGACTGGGTTGTGCTTCAACGGATCCCAAAAACAAGCTTTCCCTCCTGGTTTCAGAACGCGGTGCATTTCACGGATAGCAGTTTTGGGGTCTGGTAAATGGTGCAGCAAGTTTGAGGCGTAGACAAAATCAAACGTATTATCAGGCAGATCCAGCGCCATAGCGTTGACGGTGCGTCCCTGAACCTGAACACCATTGGCTGTTGCCAGCTGTAGCGCCACCTCTACCATACCGGGAGAATAGTCAGATGCAACACAGCTAGCGCCTTTTTTCGCAAAGTAAACGCTGTTCTCACCAGCGCCGCAGCCTAGATCCAGGAGACGTTTACCAGTGATATCCCCCATATGTTTCAAGATGAAGCGGTTTTCCGGGGCAGTACAGGCTTCAAAGTAGTCTTTAACCCTAATTCCTTCTACATCAATCGTAGCTGCCCACTGATCGTGAAATCTTTTCTCTTTGTCAAATACATCTTCTCGCATGATGATCTAGCTACCCTACTCACTCAAACTTGTGAGGTCAGCACCTGCATCCCTGTTGCCTGCAACGCCGCATGAAGCCGGTTAAGAGCGTTTACATAAGCTTGAGCTGATGCCACGATGATATCAGTGTTGGCCGCATGCCCGGAAAATACCCTTTCCTCATGCCGCAGCCGGATAGTCACCTCGCCGATCGCGTCAATGCCACCAGTTACTGACTGGACAGAGAACTCAATCAGCCGATTCGGTATATCCACGACTCGGTTGATTGCCTTGTAAACGGCATCCACGGGTCCAGTCCCAATTGCGGCGTCGGTCAATTCTTCACCCGTTGGAGTGCGCAGCGTGACGGTGGCAGTAGGTCGGGCATTATCGCCGCAGGAGACTTGAACTAATTCTAAATGAAACAGTTCTGGAGCTTGTTGAGTTTCATCGTTAGCGATCGCCTCCAAGTCCCAATCCGAGATTTCTTTCTTCTTATCCGCCAAATCTTTGAACCGGAGAAATGCCTTGTTTAACTCGATATCTGACAGGTCAAACCCCAACTCCTTCAGCCGAGTCCGAAAAGCATTGCGACCGGAGTGTTTGCCCAAGACAATCTGATTGTCTGTCAAACCAATCGACTGAGCATCCATGATTTCGTAGGTGAGTTTATTCTTCAGGATGCCATCTTGGTGAATCCCAGACTCATGAGCAAAAGCATTCGCTCCCACAATTGCCTTGTTTGGCTGAACTAGCATTCCCGTTAAGTTAGAAACCAGACGGGAAGTCTTGTAAATTTGCCGAGTATCGATCTGAGTCAGTGCTGCTTCTGAATCTGCCGGACGTCCTAAATAGGGGTTAAAATACTGTCGCCGCACATGCAGCGCCATGACCAGTTCTTCTAGTGCCGCATTTCCAGCCCGTTCACCAATGCCGTTAATGGTGCATTCTAGCTGCCTAGCTCCATGCTTGATGGCTTCCAAAAAGTTAGCCACAGCCAAGCCTAGATCGTTATGACCGTGAACAGAAATAATGCAGGAGTCAACGTTAGGAACATTTTCTTTAATTCCTTGAATCAGCGCTCCAAATTCACTGGGTGTTGAGTACCCTACGGTATCGGGAATGTTGATCGTTGTTGCCCCAGCAGCAATCGCCCGTTCTAGAACTTTGTACAGGTACTCTGGTTCGGTGCGACCGGCATCCATGGGCGAGAATTCAACATCGTCCATAAAGGATTTAGCGTAGGCGACCATCTCTTCTGCGATCGCCAACACTTCAGCTCTTGATTTCTTGAGCTGGTACTCTAAGTGGATGTCTGAGGTGGAGATGAAAGTGTGAATTCTGGCATGAACTGCCGGTTTTAGCGCCTCTGCTGCTGCTTTGATGTCATCCTTGATTGCTCTCGCCAAACTGCAAATAATGGGACCATCTGCTGTACCGACTGTTTGGGCGATTTTATTCACCGCCTCAAAATCTCCAGGGCTGGCAAAAGCAAAACCCGCTTCAATGACGTCAACACCCATACGGGCTAGCTGTCGGGCGATGACAAGCTTCTCGTCTACATTCAGAGTCGCGCCGGGGCATTGCTCACCGTCCCGCAGCGTCGTGTCAAAGATGATGATTCGGTCTTGCTGTTGCTCCATAAGTTTAAATCGGTTGTAGATGGGTGATCAGTCTGCGGACAAGTTATCTATCTGTACAGCTTTAGCACTATACTAGCTAAGAGCTAATACTTCTTTACTTATTAGTAGTCATTAATAGTCAGCTTTTTCAATTCGTGGTCGCAGATCGTTTAGGTCAATGTATCTATCTGTGGCGTTACGCAACTCCCTGGCGATCATACCTTCTGTGGATACTACTGTAATATGTGTATTTTTTGAGCGTAATAGTTCGATCGCTCTTTCAAAATCCCCATCGCCACTAAATAAAACAACTCGATCATACTGCTCAACCGTGTTAAACATATCCACCACAATTTCAATATCTAAATTTGCTTTTTGCGAGTAGCGACCGGACGTGTCGTCGTAGTATTCTTTAAGAATCTTGGTGCGGACCGTATAGCCAAGGCTAATGAGAGCGTCTCGAAACCCACGTTGATCCTGTGGGTCTTTCAGTCCAGTGTACCAAAAAGCATTGATTAGCTCTATCTCGTGCTGCTCTGTTTTAAAGTATTCTAATACTCTTCTAGGATCGAAGAACCAGCCATTTTTTTGTTGAGCATAGAACATATTGTTGCCGTCTACGAAAATAGACAGACGGTTCATTAAGCAAGGCATAGAAATTTACTACCTAAAATTTGAAGAAAAAATTTAGCTCGAATAATTGATTATAGCAATTGTAAAATCATAAGGCGTTAAATTGTTGTGCTATACTTAAATGCTGTGGTTTTATTTGTAACCTCCCATACCCTCCCAGTCTTCGGCCTGCTTCGTTCACAGTAATCTCTGAACGCTCAATCCTGGTCAGAGTGGTGCAGGAACACAAATCCTATTTTTAAAATCTACATCTAAATCAAGTGCTTTGTAGGATTACTTATTGTTACAACTTTGTTTCTTTCTCATAGAAGTGCGAATAACAAGGCTACATAGCGCGGGATTGGTCTGGGCGCATCACCGTTTTCATGTCAAATAGATAACTATAGGCAGTACCTTGAGCATTCAGCATAGTATACATGGAGAGCATACCCAGGTCGATCTGGTGTTCAACCTAAGACATAGCCTGAACCTAACAGAGTAGAGCAATTGTAGTTAACCTTGTCAAGACAGAATATGGCACAAGACCCTACAGCACCCTTAACAAAACAACATGCCTCTGCTGCCAATTCCCGGAGTAAAGCAACCAAAACGACGTCAACTTTGGTTGCACAGCAGTCCTCACGTCTGGCACGCCTAAGTCATCTTGTCACGGGAGTTTGCACGCTGGCAGCAGCAATTGCTACGGCGACTAATTTGGGTTTGGTTCAGTTGATGGAATCCAAGGCGCAGAGCCTATTTTTTGAACTTCGAGGACCAGTTGCTCCCCCAGAAAATATAGTCATCGTAGCAATTGATGAGCCGTCTCTATCACAAAAGCAATACTATCAACAAGACCCACACAAGTATGCCTATCTAGAGCCACTGAAGGCTTGGCCTTGGAAACGCACTGCCTATGCCGAGGTGATTGAGCGACTGATGGCGGCAGGGGCACGTTCAG
>CAXUIV010000511.1:2594-3977 GCA_964250875.1 uncultured bacterium | reverse complement strand
CCGGGGAATAGAGCCACAGCATCGCTTTCGCGCAACAGAAACAGCTTGCGGGTGAAGAAGTACTTGAAGTTGATTAACTTTGGATCGCCCTCAATAAATGGATTGGCTTCCTGCTCAAACGGCAGGCGAATGTTTAAGCCAAACGAGTTTCCGGTTCCAGCCCCCTCATTCCCAGCCTGCATAATACCGCCGCCACCGCCGGTCATCACCATAAATCCCAACTGAGTTACCCGACGGGCAAAGTCAACCGCTATGCGGTACTCCGGACTCTCTGGCGATGTCCGGGCGGAACCAAAGATTGTCACCTTGCGGACATGCTGGTAGGTATGGAACAGCTGGAAGCCCTGCTCCATGTCCAGCAAGGCAGATGAAAGAATCTTCCAGTCTAAACGGTCCAGTTCAGCGCCAGCCATACGTACTATGACAGCCAGCGCCTGCTGAATCAGATGCTGGTGTTGTAAATTCGGTAGATTGTCGATTAGATCGGTGATATTCTCCCGAAGAGAATCGGGTGGATCAAACGAGGATGACGTCATGAGCGCTGCTGCACAAAAGCACTACATTCTATCATTTCTATTAGCGCACTCAATATTGGCTCCGCAACCCGATGTAAGCATCACTATAAGAGAAAGCACCTCCGGTCAAAATACCCAAGGCGCTACAGTAAAATACCATTTTGGATTTTAGATTCTGAAACATGTGCTAGGAGCTAATTTCAGAAATTTAAGTCCTGCGTGCGTAGAGCAAAACGGTATAAAACGAATTCCAACTGGAAAAAATTTATCAAACTTGGTTGAGTTGCCCTATTCGGCAACATCTACCTGAGAACAGCCAAATGTAAACAGATAAAAACTGCTTTTCCGCCAACTGCTCTAAAGATACTTCTCCAAAGTGTTAGATAATGTGGTCTTTGGCACTGCACCGACAACCATATCAACCCGCTGTCCACCCTTAAAAATCATCAGTGTTGGAATGCTGCGGATGCCGTATTGGCTAGCAACGTTCGGATTCTCATCTGTGTTAAGTTTAACAACTTTTATCTGGCCATCGTATTGCTGCGCAATTTCCTCTACCACTGGGGCGACCATCCGGCAAGGACCGCACCAGGGAGCCCAAAAGTCAACTAAAACTGGAACTTCACTCTCAAGAACTTCTTGCTTAAACGAGGCGTCTGTAACTTGTTCGGCTGTTGACATGCCTGAAAATCCTTGCCTATTTGATTTCTAAGTTTGCTGAAATTTTACCACAGTAAAAACCAGCATTTATACCCTCGATGTGTCTATATTTAGACAGAAATTGGGTGCCATTGCTGTTTATATCCGCTTCTACTGGGGCACGGGGCATAGGGCATAGGGCATGGGGCATGAAACAATTCTTTTAAGT
>CAXUIV010000511.1:0-2494 GCA_964250875.1 uncultured bacterium | reverse complement strand
ATGCCCGATGCCCTAAATAAGGAACCGCCCGAACAGTAGTCCGGGCGGAGTGTGGTGTGAGGAGTGAACGGAAACATGCGTCTCCGCTACTTATATTGTAAGCGACAGCTCTAGTTTTGCCAGAAGTTTCGCCATAGTGTGAAAATTTTTAACTTAAGGGCCACCAAAAGGAGTTCTACTTGCTCATACCCAGTTGCTGTGCTTTTTGATAGACTTTACCTTCAGTTAATAGAGAGGGAGCGATCGCGACTTCAACTTGCTGCATCTCCTTAATATCCTTAGCGCCTAGCGTTCCCATGCTAGTTTTGAGCGCTCCTAGAAAGTTATGAGTGCCATCATCTAGCTGCGCTGGTCCCCGGAGAATTTGTTCAGATGTGCCGGTAGTGCCAACACGAATTCGGGTGCCACGGGGCAGAACTGGGCTGGGTGTTGCCATGCCCCAGTGATAACCCCGCCCTGGCGCTTCCTGTGCTTTGGCAAAGGGAGAACCCATCATGACACCATCGGCACCGCAGGCTACGCACTTACAGACGTCGCCACCAGTGACTAATCCACCATCAGCAATAACTGGAACATAATTACCAGTCTCTTGATGATATTCGTCACGAGCGGCTGCACAATCAGCGATCGCAGTCGCCTGTGGTACTCCCACTCCCAGAACTCCACGAGATGTACAGGCAGCCCCAGGACCAATGCCCACTAATACCCCAGCGGCCCCAGCCTTCATCAAGTTGAACGCGACTTCGTAAGTCACACAGTTGCCTAAAACGACCGGCATCGGCATTTCCCGGCAGAATTGTGCTAGGTCAAGTGGTGTGACTGACTGTGGGGATAGATGAGACGTAGAAACCACTGTCGCCTGCACAAAGAACAGATCGGCCCCAACCTTAGCAACTACAGAGCCATACTTAGCAGCCCCAGCAGGGGTACAGCTGACTGCGGTAATGCCGCCTTGTTGCTGAATTTCTTGCAGCCGTTGCTCAATTAAACTCGGCTTGATTGGCTCTGCATAAAGTTGCTGCATGAGCTGCACAAACTCCGTTCCACTTGCTGCTACAATGCGCTCTAGAATTGGCTCTGGGTCCTCGTAGCGGGTTTGAATTCCCTCTAGGTTGAGTACTCCTAATGCGCCTAATTTCGACAGCAGGACAGCCGTGCGCACGTCTACCACCCCATCCATTGCACTAGCAATGATCGGAATTTCGCGCTCAACGGTGCCAATCCGCCAGTGAGTATCAGCCAGACTGGGATCTATGGTTCTAGTTCCAGGGACTAGTGCAATTTCATCAATTCCGTAGGCTCGGCGAGCTGTCTTCCCCCGTCCAATTTGAATATCCACGTTCCACTCGTTCCCAAGAGTATTTACGCTAGGGTATCAAATTGTTGCAAGATCTGGTTGTTGGTGCTTTGTTGGTTGTTGATTCTTTGTTGTTTGCATTTGGTTGTTTGTTGTTTACATTTGGTTGTTTGCATCACTAACAACCCTTCGGGTTCACCAGTTCCTTACGGAGGCAGACCCTCCCTTCAGGACTGGGTCCTACCAACCAACAACTAACAACCAACAGCAAAGAACAAAGAACCAACAACTAACAACCAATGAGAAGATGGTGGGGTCGGTGTTTAGGTTGATGATGACAAAACCCAGCAAACCCAAGATTGTTGTTCTTGATGATGACCCTACTGGTTCCCAAACGGTTCATAGCTGTCTGCTGCTGATGCGCTGGGATGTGGAGACTCTGCGGCTGGGTTTGGCTGATGAGTCACCTATTTTCTTTGTGCTGACGAATACGCGATCGCTTCATCCAGATCAAGCGGCAGATGTGACTAGAGAAGTTTGTCGCAACCTGAAGTCGGCGCTTCTGGCTGAGGGGATTCGGGAGTTTTTGGTTGTCAGTCGTTCCGATTCCACTTTGCGGGGGCATTACCCGATTGAGACGGATGTGATTGCTGAGGAACTTGGCCCCTTTGATGCTCACTTTCTGGTTCCAGCTTTTTTTGAAGGGGGACGGGTAACTCGCGATAGTGTGCATTACTTGATGATTGATGGTGTCCCAACTCCAGTGCATGAAACTGAGTTTGCCAGTGATTCTGTCTTTGGCTATAAGCACAGCTATTTGCCTGACTATGTGAGTGAAAAGACCGGAGGCCGCATCAGCGCTGAGGCAGTGGAGCGATTTTTGCTGGCGGATATCCGGGCTGGTAGTTTGGAACGCTTGCTGAAGCTCTCTGGCAACAGGTGTGCTGTTGTCGATGCTGAAACCCAATCTGATCTCGACCGCTTTGCCGCAGATGTCTTGGCGGCGGCGAGTCAGGGCAAACGCTTTTTGTTTCGCAGTGCTGCTAGTATCTTGACTGCCTTGGCTGACTTACCGGCGCAGCCTGTAGCCGCCGAAGATATGAGGCAGTATGTCCGGGATGGCAAACCGGGAGCAGTCGTTGTGGGATCTCATGTAAAAAAGACAACTCAGCAGCTACAGCAACTTTTACTACAGCC
>CAXUIV010000510.1:0-3996 GCA_964250875.1 uncultured bacterium | reverse complement strand
GACTTGACAACTGACCACCCAATTGATCTGACTCGCTACCAGGTGCTGAATTGCTACTGTGGTCGGGCAGGGCTGATCAACTCTGGCGGTGCCTCTGGTAAAAATGACTTTGCCGAAGCGGTTCGCACAGCAGTGATTAACAAGCGAGCTGGTGGTACTGGACTCATTTCGGGCCGCAAGACATTCCAGCGTCCCATGGAAGAGGGAGTGAAGCTATTTCACGCAATTCAGGATGTTTACCTATCATCTGAGGTAACGATCGCCTAGCGTTTGAGCAGGCAGTCTATAGGCATCATAGGTCAGCTGGATGTTCTCTTTGATTAGAAACCAGCTGCCTTAGTCTCTGATTCGGGCAATAGGGCAACCTTAATTAAGTTGTAACAAGTGTCTTTTCTTGTAGAGAACAAGTTTAGGTTAGCCGCATACTTACGCATTGCCGTGTATAAAGTCGTCCTTGCCTTTTACACGGGTTCGCTACTGATTCCACCAAAAGATAACCTCAGCGCTACAACTTGGTGGCAGTTAGCAGTCAGACGCCAAGCTCGAATGACGAAAGGTCGGCGGTACGAAACTTGCCTGTTTGGAGATTCGATTTCTGCACAGTTGGGGAATTCTTTAGGTCAGCAGACTTTTAATTTCGCCCTCGGCGGCATGAGTACAGTCTCGCTGTGTGAGCAGTTAAAAATCTTATTGCGAAATCAGGTTAAGTGTGTAAAAGCGGTGATCGCTGTTGGTGCGAATGATGCTTGGTATGGGATCGACGACGATTTATTTGTCAGAAAAATTAGAGAGGTGATCGCCCTGATACGAGCAATGGGGGCAATTGAAATAATTTTAATTCCCGCTTTCTACTCAACAGTTAGTGCTAGCTCGAATCCTTTTTTAGCTGCATCAATTTCTAGAGTAGAGGAGATTAATGCTTTATTAAATCAAGTAGCTGCTATGGAGGAAATATCAATCGCGGCAGCAGAAATACAAGTGTTATTTGAGGAAAGGGCTTTGCGAGAGAGTTTTACTAAAGATGGTGTGCACCTTAATCCTGAAGGCTTAGATGCTTATCGACAAGCTTTATTGAAGCTGCTGAGGACGTAGTCATGACGAAGTATAAATTTATAGTAAATCATCTGTTTTTTTGCTGATGCAAGGAGTCGCTACGTCGGCTTGACAACATGGAAACTAAATTGTTGTTAAGTAGAGGATGTAAGGCAATAGATGTAAGGTCGCGGCTGGTCAACTGTAAAATCGACTCGCCAATACCGAATTCCTGTTTCAGATGAGCCTGTAGCTGCTTCAATAGTCGATCCCGCTCCTGAGCATTTGAAGACCCTACTGTTATATGGGCACACAGCATGACCTGACCGGAAGTAATCGTCCAAATGTGTAGCTTCTTCACTTCATAAACCGCAGTAAAAGATTTTAGGGAAACTGTTACGTCAACTGGTTTGATCGAGCGAGGCGCACACTCCATCAAAATTTCTAGGCTCTCTCTCACCAAGGGAATGGCACTTATAGCAGTTAACCCAGCTACTAGTAGGCTGGCAGCAGCATCTATCCACAGCCAATTGAGGAAGTAGACTGCTAGAGCCGCTAAGATAACGCCCACTGAACTGATAGCGTCAGCGATCACATGCAGGAAGGCCCCACGCAAGTTGAGGTCGTCGTGGCTATGTTGATGCAGCAAGGCAACGTTGAGGCTGTTTACAGCTAAACCAATGCCTGCGCCGAATAACATGGGCAGACCCAGTAACGGCTCTGGTGCTTGGAATCGACCAATGGCTTCCCAAGCAATAAGACCAGCGATCGCTAACAAGCTGAGACCATTCGCCAAAGCTACCAAGATTTCTGCTCGACGATAGGCAAACGTAGCCTGACCAGCAGCAGGTCGTTGAGCCAGCCAACTGGCTAACAGTGTTAAACCCAAGGCAGCAATGTCAGAGACTAGGTGTTCAGCATCCGCCAGCACAGATAAACTGTGACTCCACAAGCCTGTAGCTAATTCTGCAACAAAGAAAACTAACAGTAAGCCTAGAATCATCCACAGAATCTGGGTTTTCTGCCTCCTCTGGAGAGTATCCGCAAGATCGAGACAGCCGCAGCCAGAACCTATGAAGCGGGGATGGTTGCTAGAATCCTCCGGAACTAAAAGCACCACTCAGTTAAGCTCCTTGAAAGTAATAACAATTGGGTGATATGCACATATACATTACTGACTGGAGCCAGATCTGTAAAACCTTTCTTAAAGTCTGGTCCTATAGCTGCCATGTTGATTAACGTATCAGTACGACTAAAAGTTCCGTGCCTGCCTTGACCTTGCTGCAAAACAGTACCAGCGACTTCTACACCACAAGCTACTGGAGTGTCGCAGCCGATGAAGAGAGAACGGAAATTGACGAGTTGCCGCCGAAATTGTCGTTTAGATGGGCAAGAGATAGGCCCATCGGCAAGGGACCTGCTCACTAAAATAAAAGCACACAGGGTAGCCACAAAGGTTATAAAAAGCTTCTTGCAGCTTCCGATTAGAATGTTCGCATTAACCATAGCAGAGCATTCCCTCTGAAACAGACGACCGTAGTTTTACTGAATTTGGTTAACTCAATCAGATTACGGCTGTTACGTTAAGGCAAAGCTATGGCAAAGTAATGAGGGTCTTAAGGCTGAGCGTCTTTATAAAAGCTTCACACTAGCCAAACCTAAACACCAAGAAGCATAAAGTAAGTATAAATAATTACTCGCATGGAGTCGAGCAGTGTACACCCTTGTATGCCTTAACGTGGGTATAACACCTTTGAACTAGATAACGAACTGAATCCATCGGTTTCATATGGTGAGAGAATACTAAATCATCTATTGTCTAGAAATTCAACTGCGAGATATGGCTCAAATTCAGTTTATTAGAGGTACTGACGAGGATGTCATTCCTGATGTGAGACTTACTCGGTCGCGGGATGGTAGTAATGGCACTGCAACATTCTACTTCCAAAAGCCTCAGGCTCTGGCTAGCGCCACGACAGAGGACATCACTGGGATGTACATGGTTGATGAAGAGGGCGAACTAGTGACGCGAGAAGTTAAAGGCAAATTTGTCAACGGTAAGCCTGAAGCACTAGAAGTCCTCTACCTAATGAAATCCACTGCTGAGTGGGAGCGCTTCATGCGCTTCATGGAGCGATATGGTGAAGAACACGGATTGGAATTTAATAAATCGTAATTTACCTGCGGTCAGTGGTTATTGGCAAAGAACAACAGACAAGGGACGATGACTCACCTTCCTCACCCTGACCCAGCTAAAATGACAGTCAATTGTGCTGTAATTACTGTCAGTGATACACGCTCCCCAGAAACAGACCGCAGCGGTCAGATGATCGAGCAGTTACTCCTTGGTATCGGCCATACTGTGGGAGCATACAGCATTCTTAAAGATGAACCTGTAGAAATCCGTGCTTCTTTAGCAGCACTAGGGGAACGCTCAGATCTGGATGTCGTGATTTTTAATGGTGGTACTGGTATTGCACCAAGAGATACAACTTATGATGCAATTGAAAGCCTGCTAGAGAAAACTCTGCCTGGATTCGGAGAATTGTTTCGGTATCTTAGCTACCAAGAAATTGGCTCGCGGGCGATCGCATCGCGGGCGATCGCTGGTGTGTACAGAAGCAAGTTGGTCTTTTCCCTTCCTGGTTCGACCAATGCTGTTAAATTAGCTGTCGAGCGATTGATTCTACCGGAACTCGCTCACTTGGTCGGTCAATTACGTACAGCAACCTAACAGCGATCTCTAACCTAAGCACTTCAGTGCTGTAGTTGATGTTTTAGACTGGGATAGCGATGACCTGGTTTGGAAAGGGAATAACCGATGCGACTCTCTCAAATGCTCTTTTTGACTCTACGGGAAGACCCAGCTGAAGCAGAAATTCCGAGTCATAAACTACTGCTTCGAGCAGGCTACATTCGTCGCATCGGTAGCGGTATCTACGCCTATCTCCCGCTGATGTGGCG
>CAXUIV010000509.1:0-4016 GCA_964250875.1 uncultured bacterium | reverse complement strand
GTGCCAGCATGGTCTCGGAGGTGACGCTTTCGGCAATTTCATCGGATAGAAGAGATTTTGCCTGTTCGCCAGTGCGAATTGCTATACCGTTGGAAAGAGTATCAATCACCAGTAGTGTTTGGTTGGCCTGCGTTTCTGGGGTAGGAAACCATCTTTCAAACAGCGCTTTGGCGAAGGTTGTTGGTGTTTCGCCATAGTCAAGACGGCGGACGGTAACGAGCCTAAGTTCTTTACCAGTCTGCTTAGCTAAATTATCCAGCTTTTTGTTTAGCATACCCTCGCTGAGGCGGCTTAAGACCTCGGCTTTATCGATGACCCAGGTGTGACTGATGTCGCTCTGGGTTGGCATTTGGTAAATACCTGTGGCGTTGGCTGGTGCTGCAAACAGTTGGGTCGTCAGGATAAGCAACAACATTGACAAAATCAGGCGCTGGAGCTTTCGGTTAAAAACTTGACGGAGCTTTCTCATCGGATTGACTTAATACACTGCTAACCATTGTCACAATTAGTGTGATGAACTACTAGTCAGCACAGATTGATCATGCTGTTTAATATTCCTTCTATTATCCAAGGATATGCCCAAGGCTACTTCCTGATGGCCGATGAGAGCAATCAGTTGGGATGGTATTCCAGTCGCGATCGCACTCTGATTCCTCTAGATGAGCAGTTTCACTGCCCGAAGTCGCTGCGTCGCGTCCTCAACCAGGAACGTTTTACCGTTGCTGTTAATAGAGACTTCAAAGCTGTGGTTGTTGGGTGTGCTGACCGCGAAACGACCTGGATTTCTCCACAGTTGCAGGAGATTTACTGGGAACTCTACCAAGCTGGTTGGGCCTATAGCTTTGAAACCTGGCAAGGTGATCAGTTAGCTGGAGGCATTTTAGGAATTGCGATTGGCGGAGCATTTATTGGGGAATCAATGTTCTATGGAATTCCTGAGGGGTCGAAAGTGGCAATGGTGAAGCTAGTGGAACGGCTGAGAGCGCGGCATTTTATGTTATTTGATGCCCAAATGATGAATCCTCACCTAGAGCGATTTGGAGCCTATAAAATTAACGACGACCAGTATAAAGTGCTGCTTCAGCAAGCCTTGCAGCGTCAGTGTTCTTTAGAATGAGGGCAGAGGGCATGGGGCATGAAGTATGAGGGCATTGCCTCGCTTTCCTTAGTGGCTTGGCGCTTCGGCTAAACCACCAATGCGATCAAGTGGCCAAAAGCGGACAACTGCTCGACCAATAATCCGTTCGCGAGGGACGAAGCCCCAGAAGTGACCGTCGTAGCTATTGTTTCGATTGTCTCCTAAAACTAGATAGGAGTTGGGGGGGACAACTTTGGGACCCCAGGTATAGTTTGGTTTATCTGCAATATAGTTTTCTTGCAGAGGCTGATTGTTGATGTATACCTGTTTGTTTTTAACTTCAACCTGCTCTCCTGGTAGCCCAATAACTCTTTTGATAAAAGGATCGTGGAGATTTTCTTGCTTTGCCACTACATCAGGTGGGTCAAATACAACAATGTCTTCCCGCTCTGGGTTTTTGAAGCGGTAGCTAATTTTATCTATCATGAGTCGATCATTGATCTGTAGCGTTGGCTCCATTGAGCCAGAAGGAATATAGCGTGGTTCGGCTACGGCAGTGCGAATACCAAAGGCTAAAAACAAGCTCAGTCCAATGGTCTTACAACCTTCAATCCATGGGTTTTCCTGCTTGGACGGTTTGGCGTTTTGTTCGGGCATAAGGTTATACGATTTTAGGCTTTAGATTTTAGATTGACGACATACTTTTCACTTGCGTTCAGCGTGGTTGACTCGGTGTTCTGTTACAAGAGTGAGGCTAAGCCATTCTCCTCGGTCGCTGTAGCGACGAATCAGGCGCTGACGGAGATTAGGTTTTTGTAGCCAACCGACTTCGAGAAAACAAGCCCGCCCTACTTTCACCTGTAGCGGACAGGTGGAGGAGGCACCATCAGGTAGTAGCAGCACCTGGATGGGTTGGGGACCTTCATCAAAGTAGAGGACTGCATTGTCTATTCTGGCAGTCGAGCTAACGTTACGAGTTGAGTCTCCCTGATTAATAATGAGCTGCTGAGTTAGCTGCTGTCCTTTTTTGTCAACTCGGAGCATGGTGGGATAGGTATCAGGTGGACGACCATCTACATACAGTGTCACCCCCTCTCCTTGCCATTCTCCCAACAGGTCGTCTGCCGTCAGCCGATTCTGAATTTCAGGTCGAGCGTTGGTGTCTGCTAACGTTCTCTCTTCAGTCTTTTCCCGAATGAGTGTAATTCTGTCTAACTGGCCAGTTTTATCGAACAACTGTACGAGACGTAAGCGGCGATCGCCATCAATTAATCCTAACTCTGCCCCAAATTCGGCAAACGGAGCTAGTTGAATCGAGCCTTGGGAGAATGCGCCGTTTTCAAAAAATAAGACACTGCGGCCCAGCGAACTATACTCCAGAACCTTCTCCTCCACCGGCTGGTTGGGCGGTAAGCGGCGGACTACCTGACGCATCGTCTCGTTGTTATTCAAACCTTCGAAGGAAACGACGGTGGGAGTGTCCTCCAGCAACTCTCCCTGTGGTGAGAACCGGGTAAACGAACCCTGCCATACGCCCAAATTTTCCAGCAAACATTCCCACTGAGACTTCGTCATCCCCTCATTCCCCTCACCCTCTAGCAAACCGGCGAACCGCAAACAAGCTTCCCATTAATCCTACCGTTGCACCAAAGCTTAGGAGAATCAGAGGTAGTAAGTAACCTTGAGTGAGACTAAGTGCGAGGTTGCGAGTAAGAAATTGGATAAATTCGGGCTGACTGGCAAGCAGTTTGCCAAGAAAGTGCTGGGTGGTACTGATCAAGCTCCAAGCGATCGCCGCTCCAGCTAATCCAAAGCCAGTTCCTTGCAGAATAAACGGTAAATAAATCCAAGCCCTTGTTGCTCCCACCAGCTGCATTATTTCAATTTCGCGCTGTCTCGCCATGACAATCAAACGAATCGTAGTGGCGATTACAGCTATGCTCGTCAAGGTAAGGGTGCTAACAATCATTAGACTTACCCATTTCAAACCTCCGTGCAGTTGAGCAAGGCGCTTCACAGCCTGATCTACGTATTGCACCTCCTTGACTCCGGGTAACTGAGCAAGCTGAGTTGCCAGAACCGGCATAACTTCTACCTTTCTGGCTCTCACCTTAAGTTCATCCACTAGAGGATTACTTCCTAGCTGCTGAGTTGCGCCATCAATATCCGAACTTCCTAACTCTCGCACTAGTGTTGCCCAAGCTTGCTCTTTGGTGATTGATTCAACCGCAGCCACCTCTGGTAAATTTGCAATCACTGGCTTGACAGTCTCCGCCCGCGTCACCGGATCGAGATAGACTGATACTTCCACTTGACTACCGAACTGGTTCAATAGTTTCTCAAGCTGCCACGAGGTCTGTAAGCTCATGCCAAATAAAAACAGTAGAACCGTGACGGTGCTAATTGCCGCCCAGTTCATCCACCCTCCACGCCGCAGGCCAAGCAAGGTTTCACGCAGCAGGTAGTCTAGCTTGGTTATAGATTTGAACACACCTTACTCCACTATCAGTCACAGCTGAATCTTTGCTGCTTTGTACTTTTCAGTATCGAGATATATTTTAAAACTGCGATCTCGCGGTTAACCCCAACTTTAGCCAGCGCTCAATAAGATTCTGTGAGTCTTCATTCTTATAGGTGACGTAAACATTCACACTAAAGTAACATCGGAAGCGTGAGGAGAAAAGAAAGATGCTTGAGGGAGATGTGACGTGCATAACCGTTATAGATTGCTGGCTGGGCAATGTATAGTTTTTGTCGCGCTGGCTGCTGTTACGGGCAATTTAAGCCTTGACTGGAGCTGGTTATCGAGACTGACCAAACCGGAGACGGTTGACCAATTTAAACAGAAGCCGACTGAGGAACCACATGCCAGTGACAAAGTAACATTGCCTCAAGCTAAATCAGAGTACGCTGGCGTCAAACCAGGAACCTTGCCTCA
>CAXUIV010000508.1:1590-4025 GCA_964250875.1 uncultured bacterium | reverse complement strand
ATTCGGCATCTCCTATCAGAACGGCGAGATCGCTCCTCAAGGCAGCGAAACGCTCAGGAGTATGAGGTGCAAACTATTTTCGACTCTGAGCAAGATCATTACCAACTGCTATACGTCGGTTGGCGTGGAGATAAGCGTGATTTTGGCTGTGTTCTGCATCTCGATATTAAAGACGGAAAAATTTGGATTCAGCATGATGGCACGGAAGAGGGAATTGCCAACCAGCTAGCCGAAATGGGAGTTCCCAAGCAGGACATCATTTTGGCATTTCATGAACCATACATCCGTCAGTTCACTGATTTTGGCATTCAATAGAGTGACAATGGATAGAAATCCGGTGAACAGCAGTGGGTAAAGTTTTACTGTGAAGTTGGACAAAGCCTACTTTGAAAACAGTACCGAGTTGAATTGAGCCATGATTCGAGTTCTTGTGAGTTCTTGTCTGCTAGGTCAGCCTGTCCGATACAACGGTTCTGCTAAACGCTATGATCATTCGATTCTAGCGAGATGGCGACAAGAAAACCGGCTTGTGCCGTTTTGTCCGGAGGTAGAAGCGGGGCTTTCTGTGCCGCGTCTGCCAGCAGAGATAGTCAAGGGAGATGGTTTTTCTGTCTTGGATCATCAGTCGAACGTGATTGATCAAGCTGGACAAGATGTGACTCAACTATTCTTGGATGGTGCGAGAAAGACTGTAGAAGCTGCGCTCAAGACAGGTGCAAAGCTTGCTGTTTTGACAGATGGCAGTCCCTCCTGTGGCAACAGCTACCTTCACGATGGAACCTTCAGCAGCGTTCGGATTGCTGGAGTGGGAGTGACCGCAGCGTTACTAGAAAGAAGTGGTGTGCGTGTGTTCAGTCAAACACAAGTAGAGATGGCCGATGAATATTTGTATTCTTTGATCAAAATAGAAGAAGCAAAAACTTGTGACAACCTACTCTCCTAATCGAGGTGCAATACATACTTCCCAAGTGTGAGTTACTCATAACTACAGCGTAGTATGATGTAAGAATAATCGACAGCAGTGACTAACAACTCATCAATAACCGTGAGTGTTTGAGTTCACTACAGTTAACCTTATACCAGGTCTGACACTTAAGCCTTGATCCAATCTGAGACCCTAGAACTGTTGGAATGGTCGCGTCTGTGCCAGCACCTATCCACCTTTGCTGCAACGAAGTTAGGAGCGATCGCGTCTCGTCATCTCAAAATTCCCGAAACCCAGGCTGAAAGTCAGCATTTGTTAACACAGACTCAGGAAGTCTACCAACTGGAGAACCATCAGTCAACAAGTCTCTCGTTTGAAGGAATCCAAGATATCGGGGAATCCATCGAGCGGGCAGAACGCGGTGGCATCTTGGCTGGAGATCAGTTGCTGGCGATCGCCACTACCCTCGCTGGCACGAGACAACTGCGCCGAGTCATTGATAACCAGTCAAACGTACCAGTGCTGATGGAGCTAGTTGCCGACCTCCGGACTTATCCTGAGTTGGAGCAAGAAATTCATCGGTGTATTGACGACCGAGGTCTGGTAGCTGACCGAGCTAGCCCGAACCTAGCTGGAATTCGGAATCAGCTTAGGACATTACGTAGCCAGATTGTCCGCACACTCCAAGGGATCTTACAGCGTCAAGCTGGTGCAGTTCAAGAACAACTGATTACCCAACGGGGCGATCGCTTTGTCATTCCTGTTAAAGCTCCTCAAAAAGATGCTGTTCCCGGCATTGTCCACGATGCCTCCACAAGTGGAGCGACGCTTTACATAGAACCAAACTCCATTGTTCCTCTGGGCAACCAGCTACGGCTGCTGCTGACAAAAGAGCAAGCAGAGTCAGAAGCCGTCCGTCGGGCTTTGACAGAGCAAGTCGCAGCAGTCAAGTCAGACCTAGAGAGGTTATTGGCGATCGCCACGACCTTAGACTTGTCCTGCGCCCGCGCCCGCTATAGCTACTGGTTAGAAGCAAACCCGCCTAGATTCATCGACCGCTTAGACAAAGGTGAAAAAATCACTTTGAGGCAGTTGCGTCATCCCCTCCTCGTATGGCAGCAGCAGCACGAACAGGGCCGACCAGTGGTGCCAGTTGATCTACTTGTTCAGCCCCAACTCCGCGTCGTGACGATTACTGGTCCCAACACGGGTGGTAAAACTGTCACGCTGAAAACATTGGGATTGGCAGCTCTGATGGCCAAGGTGGGTTTATTTGTCCCCGCTCGTGAGCCAGTAGAACTGCCTTGGTTTAAACAGGTACTAGCGGATATTGGCGACGAACAGTCAATAGAACAAAGCCTATCTACATTCTCCGGTCACATTCGGCGTATCGGTCGAATTTTAGAGGCGCTGGAGGAAGATGAGGAAGTGGGGAGAGAGGAACGGGAGGCTACAGGTGAAACACTTGTACCAGCCACAACTCCGCACTCCGCACTCCGCACTCCGCACT
>CAXUIV010000508.1:0-1580 GCA_964250875.1 uncultured bacterium | reverse complement strand
GATAAGGGGTAAATGGGGAGATGGGGAGGAATCCGAACCCCGAACTCCGAACTCCGAACTTCGCACTCCAAACTCCGCACTCGTATTGTTAGACGAGGTTGGGGCTGGGACTGACCCAGTTGAAGGCAGTGCCTTGGCGACCGCGCTCTTGCAGTATTTAGCTGACCACGCTCAGTTGAGTATTGCAACAACTCACTTTGGTGAACTCAAGGCGCTGAAATATCAAGACGAGCGATTTGAGAATGCTTCAGTAGAATTTGATGAGGTCAGCCTCTCACCAACTTACCGACTGCTGTGGGGAATTCCCGGACGGTCCAACGCTTTGACCATTGCTCGTCGCTTGGGGCTGAAACCGGAGGTGATTGATGGTGCTAAAGCTCAAATAGGTGGTGCAACCAATGATGTTAACCAGGTAATTGCTGGACTGGAAGCGCAACGTCGCCGTCAAGAGACCAAAGCGACAGAAGCGCAGGAACTGCTAGCTCAGGCTGAGCGACTACACCAACAAGTGTTGCAGAAGGCAACCCAGTTGCAAGAACGGGAAAGAGCGCTGCGACAGCAACAGGAACAGGCAGTACAGGAAGCACTCGTTCAGGCTAAGGGTGAGATTGCCCAGGTGATTCGCCGATTACAGCAAGGCACTAGCACGGCTCAAGATGCCCAGCAAGCTACTAATGCCCTGAATCAAATTGCTGAACGTCGTCTGCCGCCGCCGCCGCCAAAGACGCCACCTGCATTCCGGCCAAAAGTGGGCGATCGCGTCAAAATTCCTAAAGTGGGTAATGCATTTGCCGAGGTCATCAATGGTCCTGATGAACATGGTGAGCTAACTGTCCGGTTTGGGTTGATGAAAATGACCGTGAAGCTGAAAGATGTTGAATCCCTCGACGGTCTGAAAGCGGAACCTCTTAAACCTAAAAGTCAAGCAAAGAGTAAGGAGAAAGAGAGGAGCAAAGATAACTCCTCCCACTCACCCGCTCCTAGCCCCCCACCGGCAATTAGAACTTCCCAAAATACAATTGACCTACGTGGAAGTCGGGTCGCTGATGCCGAGGTAGTTCTAGAGCGAGCGATCGCTGAAGCCACTGGGCCAATATGGATCATTCACGGACACGGCACTGGGCGACTCCGTCAGGGAGTCCACGCCCTATTACAGCAGTCTCCCAACGTCAGCCACTTTGAACCCGCTGAGCCATCTGACGGCGGCAGTGGTGTCACAGTTGCATATATTGAGTAGTTTAGGAGTGCGGGGTGCGGAGTGCGGAGTTGGCAAGAACTCTGAACTCTGAACTCCGGACTCTGAACTCTGAACTGCAAACTTTACGACCGTCCAATTTTTGTGCGAGAGTGAAGTGCAGCTAGGCTTTACCAAGCCCACTGATGGAAAGTCTGGTTTCAATATACGTAACCACCCAGCCTAGGCCGGACTCATCGCCTATCCTCGTTATGTACTCTACAGCCAACTCGCCTACTCCAACTCCCCACTGGGAGAAGCTTACCCACACTAAGCCCGACCCAGCACAGTTGGACAACATCAAAGCCCAACTGGATTTGGTGTTGTTGGCACTAGAAGCTTTAGC
>CAXUIV010000507.1:0-4029 GCA_964250875.1 uncultured bacterium | reverse complement strand
AGTTCTGCCGAGGAATTTTGCCAGAAGTCTCTCGCACCTTTGCCCTCAGCATTCGGTTTCTACCAGGCTCTTTGGGTCGGGCTGTACTGAGTGCTTATCTACTGTTGCGAATTGCTGACACAATTGAGGACGATTCACTCACTTCAGCTGAAGGCAGAGTTCTCTTACTCAGCCAGTTTATGGAGTGCTTCCAAAGCTCAACAGCAGCAAACGCTTTTCCGGCGACGGCTCAATCGGTCACAGGACTCGCAGGACATGTCCGATTAGTCCACTCCGCTAACTTGGTTTTCATGCTGTTTGGGGCTTTACCTGTGCGTACACAGGAGATTGTGCATTATTGGGTGGGAGAGATGGTAGAGGGAATGAAAAAGTTTATCAGTCTCTACCCTCAAGGCATCCGGATCCAAACCACGGCTGAATACAAGGATTACTGCTACTACGTCGCTGGAACTGTTGGCTACCTGCTGACCGACCTTTGGCACGAACACTCGGTCAATGTGGGCAAGCGAGAATATGCAGCCTTACGGGAGAAATGTCAAGCCTTTGGCGAAGCGCTTCAGACAGTTAACATCCTTAAGGACATCGCTTGGGATGCAGAACACGAAAACTCGATTTACATACCCCAAAAATCTCTGCTAGACCACGGTAGCAGTCAGCAGACTCTGCTTAGTCCAGAATATCTGGAGCGGAATCAAGCAGCGATCGCTACTTTGATTGAGCTTGCTTGGTCTGACCTAGATCAGGCTCTGGAATATCTCCTCTTGGTGCCTAAGCAATCTATACCCATTCGGATGTTCTGCATTTTGCCTCTATTGTTCGCCTATGCCACTCTACGGGATATTAACCAGTCCACCGCTATGTTGCAGCCTGGAGGCAGTGTCAAGATCTCCCGATCAGAAGTGAAGTCCTTGATCTTACTGGGATCTACTTCTATAGTCAGCAATCGCCGTGTATCCCGATTGGTAGCACAGGTACGCTCCAACCGTCATTCCGTCCTTTGAAGTGTCACAAGGAGAATTTAGGAGCATCGTTTGCAACAATACAACGTCTCTATTAAAGATGTTGACTAATGAGGTGGAATTTCTGGAGATGTCTAATCAGGAGTAAGCAGTTAAGGGGAAGAGATTTTAATCTTCCTCCGTTTGCATCTCTAGAATCTCAACTCGAACCTTCTTGACAACTCCCAGGATAGCTCTAACCTGAAATTTGTCGAGTTCCCGTACCAGGTGTTCTGCTTGCTGCTTGTACATCGGGAGCCGCAGGGTTCCCGGTAAATTCTCCATTAATTCTCGCGCCAAGCCAATTTCACAGCCAGTGACTCGCGCAATGGTATTTCCCCCCTCAAACACAGAACTTTCGTTCAGAGCTTTCTCCACTCGCACAGCCCACCGGCATGGCAACCTTTCCCCCCGTTCAATCTGTTGCAGACTGCTGATGGTGGCAAGTACCACCAGGCGATCGCCTACCATTAGCCTAATCTCGTCAGATGGCATAAGCTTGGCAGGCTCTTGAGGTTTTTGGTGCAAAATCGGGACAATCCTATATCCATACGCTACCTCCGCCAGCAATAAGCCGTTCAAGGTGTCTCCTTCTTCAATGCAGTATTCCGTCACCAGCACAGTTTGCTGATTGAGGCGAAATAAACTAATGATGTTTTCTCCAAAAGCTGCACCAGCAAAGGCTTCTGCCGCCAAAGCGTAGGCGCACACGACTTTTGCCTGTGGCAGGATCTGTGCTAAATTTTCGGTAAAACCAGGGTCGTAAGTCCGAATAACTAGATGGCTAGCAGGATTCGCTGCTTGCGCCATCAACGCGATTTCCAAGTTCGCCATTTCATCATCTGTTGCCACAATGACGCTCTTAGCTCGGTCGAGATGTAATTTCTCCAAGCTTGTGGTAGGGTTTCCTACTACCAGTGGCAGTTTGGGTAAAAGACTGGGGTCAAGCTCTTTACCGCTGGTTACCACCACTAGAGGTTGATTCAGTTCTTGTAGCAGGGTGGCTACGCGCAGCCCGACTCGACCTAAGCCCACCAGCACAACATGCTCTTCCTTCGGTGGCGGCAGACGTCTGGAAAATTGAAATCTTGAACTCAAAACTAGGTCCGTCAGCGTAGCGTACAAAATTCCAACGAAGACAGTCCCCGCGATCGTCAAGGTGAGACCAAACAGATTTAGCCACCAAGGGTTAGAAAACTTTGATTGGAATCCACCCAACTGATCGCCAAAACCCCCTAACAGAAAGATTGCCGTATTGAAAAAGGCAGCCTCAAAGCTAAAATCCGGCTGAGTCAGTTTAAGCAGGACTGTTCCGAGACTTAACAAAAGAAAGACCGCAAATACAGCAACAACTGCCACCCGACGAATCTGTCGCTCACTCGTTGACTGCCAGAACCCAATAATTTTTTGGCGTAGGGTTTCCCACCTCAGGTAATGGCGCACCTGCTGCCAGAACTCTCTCAAATTTCGGCTATTGTAGGTGCCGCGTGCTTTGAAAAAATACCGGGCTGAACTGTCGGCTGTTTCAATACGGACGAGAGTGTCCCCTGCTCTCACGACAGCATCAGAATCCCAGCTGTAAAACTGTTGCGGTGATGGCTCGTCAGCTATATAGCTTAAAACTCTTCGCTGACGACTGTTGCGTTCATGTACGGGCTGACCGCACCATTCGTGGTCAGCATGAATCCGGTGCTTAACAATTCGTAACAACTGTCCACCCAGATTAAAGAATCCCAGAGTTTCTTCTCCAAGGGCAGCTAAGGTAATAGCAAAAGCTGGAAGTTGGGCGGCTTCAAAAGCAGCAAAGTTGCCCAACTGCTGCTTCAACAACTGGTTAAGATTCTGCTTAGTAGAACGAATGATGATGCGAACTTTAGGATTGAGTCGTCTAGCCGCAAATGCACCAACGACATTAACCGTTTCATCGTTTGTGACTAGGAGGATAGCGCGACATCGCCGAATCTCCGCCTCCTCTAGAACTCCGGGCTGCCGAACATCTCCAATCAACAGCTTTGTCAGCGACTCCTTTGCTTTTGGCACCTCCCAGCGCTTCGGTGATTCTAGATCGATGCCATTGACAGTGATGCCAAATTCTGCAACAGCAGCTACGCAGTGCTGACCTAAATTACCGAGACCACAAACCAGAAATCTGTCTAATGTCGCTTGGGAACCATTGACAGTCAGACGGGAATTTTCTGCTTCTGATAGCGGCATATAGAATACCAAGTTTTGAGTTTTGGAGTTGGGCAAGTAAAAAATTGCCTTAACTTTAGAATTTCTTGACTCACCAAGTTCAGAACTAGTCTAGTCTCATTGCAAGCCTTGGGTATTCGCACTAGGGGCTTGATTGTTTTGGTCAGGCGATGCTCGAATCTCGACATGGCTCTACTGGTCTCAAACTAGCTCAAGTGCCTGATACTAGGAACGGCATAGTTAAAATGTTAAGTTATATTAAGTTTGTCGATTCCTCTGGAATTCCGTTACAATAGATACAGAAAGTCAATCGTTCATCTCTTCTCTAGCCTTAGCCACCTTGACTGGACTCACTGGGGAGACGGAAGTAGGGGTCTAACCTGAAGGAACGCACCTAAACCACTACTCATTTTTAGGTGAAATTTATGACTCTCATTGCTGTTGCTGCTCCCGTTCATCAATCGACCGAAGTTGCTTCTACTCCCTTTCAATCAGTGGCACCTGTGACTGTGGCCAATCAGCTAGGTGGAGCAGCGATTCTTGGTGTCTTAGCGGTTATGGTCGTTGCTGGTCTGTCCTCTGCTGGAATGCTGCCCAAAGCAACGAAGCGGTCAGCCACCAATCTTCACGCTAATCACCCAGCTCACTAGGTGAGTGAGACGATCCACAATTAATCCGGTCTCATTACAAGTCCTTGGTATTAATGCCAGGGGCTTGTTTTAACAGTGCTATACGGTAGCGGCCCGCAAACGAAGCAGTATTTGGCCCAGATTAATAAGCCGCTCATTCCAGCATTAGCTCCGAATTGCGGCGAGGCGGTTGAGCCACTCTGTAAGCA
>CAXUIV010000506.1:0-4034 GCA_964250875.1 uncultured bacterium | reverse complement strand
GACGCGGTGGTCCTGCCGATATGCGGTTTGTTTGCACTGAGGATGAGCTATCTGACGAGGCATCTCTGCCGGAGCAAATTCCCTGGCAACTGCTACAGTGCATCGCCATCATCCAACTTTACCTGGAAGACCGATGGATTGAGCCGATTCGGCCTGTTCAGTACCCTTTGAGTCTGCTGTATCACCAGACTATGAGCGTCTTGGTGTCAGCGGGAGAACTCTCAGCCTCTACTTTGGCTTCGCAAGTTCTCAGTCTGCCGCCATTCGGCGCTGTCGATTCAGAGGATTTCCAGCAACTGCTGCGCTACCTGATAGAAATTGACCACATCCAGCAGACTGAACAGGGTGGGTTGATCGTTGGTTCGACAGCCGAGAAAATGGTGCATTCTTTTCAGTTCTACGCTGTCTTTGCCGAAAACAGGGAGTATGGTGTCAGGGATGACTCAATGGCGATCGGCAGTATTGCCATACCGCCGCAAATTGGAGAACGATTCACCCTAGCGGGGCGGACGTGGGAGGCGATCGATATTGAGCCAAAAGCTAAGACTGTCTGGGTTAAACGAGTAGAAGGAGTCGCCAGTGTCTCTTGGCGTGGTAGCAGTGGCGATATTCATGCCAAAGTCTTGGAACGAATGCGGCGGGTGCTGTTTGAGGATGTTTGGTATGGCTATTTGCAGACTGCTGCGAAGGAAAGGCTAAAAACAGCGCGTCAACTGGCTTGCAGTGTTGGATTAGACAAAAGCAATATTATCCCTTTAGAAGGTAAAACCTGCTGTGTTTTTCCCTGGACGGGGACTGTAGCCTACCGCACGTTGGAAAGATACCTCAATTTTTTCGGTCGAGAGTCAGTAGATATTAGAGGTATTGGCGGTCGGCGTCCTTATTTTATGACTGTGCAGCTAGGTAAAAGTAATGTGCAAGACTTGCACAGTGAGATTGTCTCTTTGGGCGATCGCCACATTACGGTCTATGACTTAGTTGGTGCTGATGAAGCGCCGAAGCTACAGAAGTATGACGCCTTTGTTCCTCCCAAACTGCTACGCAAAGCCTTCGCTCTCGACCACTTGGATGTGGCAGAGCTAAGAAAAATTGTTACTAATTGGTAGTTAGCTTAACCCACGACGTGACTAATAACTACTCGTTACCACCAATGTCAGAAGGGGTTTCACTAATCCCTAGTTGCTTTCTGCTCCGCTTGAGCTGTTTCCAGAGCGCTTTAACCTGTTTATAAGCCTCTTCTGGGGAGATCTTGCCGTTGGTCTCTAAGTTACAGGTAAAGCTTACCCGTTGCGCGAATTCTTGCAGGTTAGCATTGAAGACCAGATTCTCTGGCTTTACTTGGCCATAGTAGCGGCTGCGGGGATAAAGAAAACTGTTTTTGTCTACTGGATTAGGCTGTTCCATCACATTCTTATTAACTTCGAGTCTATTCATTTTAACCTCTTCTTAACCTAACGTGGGATGTGGTGATTTTTGCTACAGGCTAGGACTAGAAATGCGAGATTACGTTTGAACGAACGTTTGTCTACAGTTAATCAATCTGGGATGAATTTTAACTAAACTAAGTTCCCAAATAGGCCAGTATAAATACGAGATTTTAAGTAAAGTAAAAAAAAAATTGATACTGACTAGTTTATAGACACCAAGTGCAGTAGTGGTTATTTTTCTGTAGTAGAATAGCAGCCTGCACAGCAGTGCTTACCTCTGGCTGAATTCATCCATTAACTCTGCTATGCTCCACCCGCTGCTGTAAACAGATTCATCTCTAAACGGTACAGATAGTGGCTCTAAATAGTCCACCGGCTGTAGTTCCTCCTCTATATCGAATGGCTCTAACTCTGGTGCCGGTTCGACGACTTGTTCTGGTTTTGGTGCAGTTGACTCTCGCCGTTTAGCCTTAAGGATCTTGTCTATGTCCATGCGACTTAAATTCTAATCAAAATTAAACTGTTATTTTCACAACTATTTTACGGCAGAATCATCAGAAAATAGCTAGAATCTGGCGAAT
Source organism: uncultured bacterium (assembly GCA_964250875.1). Taxonomy (GTDB): domain Bacteria; phylum Cyanobacteriota; class Cyanobacteriia; order Cyanobacteriales; family Chroococcidiopsidaceae; genus CAXUIV01. The sequence continues at coordinate 2,026 of CAXUIV010000506.1, read as the reverse complement.
TTAACGTTTCTGTACTGAGTATCGGGTTAATAAACCAAGAGGGAGAGAATCATGAATCAGGCTCAGTTTGGAATTATCGGCGGTAGTGGCCTTTATAAGATGGATGCCCTTAAAGACGTAGAAGAGGTGCAGGTTGATACACCCTTTGGTTCGCCGTCCGACGCCTTGATCCTAGGAACACTGGATCAAACGCGAGTCGCTTTTCTGGCTCGCCACGGTCGTAATCATACTCTCTTACCTTCAGAGTTGCCCTTTCGAGCCAACATACATGCCATGAAGCAGCTAGGAGTTGAGTATTTAATCTCAGCGTCAGCGGTTGGTTCACTGAAGGAAGAGGCGAAACCTCTGGATATGGTAGTGCCAGACCAGTTTATCGACCGGACCAAAAATCGGGTCTCTACTTTTTTCGGAGAGGGGATTGTCGCCCACATTGCCTTTGCCGATCCGATATGTAAACAACTAGCGGGTGTGTTGGCAGATGCGATCGCCAGTCTTAATTTACCAGACGTGACTCTCCATCGTGGCGGTACCTATGTGTGCATGGAAGGTCCAGCCTTTTCTACTAAAGCAGAATCATATCTCTACCGGAGCTGGGATGCGACAGTCATTGGGATGACCAATCTACCAGAGGCGAAGCTAGCGCGGGAGGCAGAAATTGCTTATGCCACATTAGCTCTAGTGACAGACTACGACTGCTGGCATCCTGACCATGACAGCGTGACTGTGGACCTGGTAATCGCCAACCTACAGCGCAATGCAGCGAATGCACAAAAGGTCATTCAGGAAACGGTACGCCGTCTCAGCGAAAATCCTCCGACCTCGGAAGCTCACTCGGCATTGAAGTATGCGATTCTGACTCAGCTTGATAAAGCTCCCACGGCAACAAAGCAGAAGCTGGGGCTATTGTTGAAAAAGTATTTGTGAATTTCTGAGGACGAAGTCTTTGATGTAAACCAACTTAGCTGAAGTGTAGTTTTTATCAGGAAAGATATCATGCCACTCTTCACCAGCTCCATGCAAAAACAGCTCCGCCAGCTCCACAAATTCCTTGCTCCGGTCATGGTGCTGCCGCTCTTACTTACGCTAACGACTGGAGCGATCTACCAAATGTTTGAGATGGCGGGTCAAAAGAACAATGTTAAATGGTTGCTCGCTGTACACAAAGGACATTTTGGTGGTCTCCGGTTGGAGTCGATCTACACCTTCTTCAACGCTCTAGGTCTCCTGTTATTGGCAGTGACAGGCATTTCCATGTGGCTACAGCGCCGTACCTCTGCGCGGCGAACGACCTGATTCCTGCTGAAAATACCCCTGAATTACGAATGACCCCGATTCAACCGGAGACGATGGATGCTAGACAGTATTGAACAAATTAAGAACCCTCGACTGAGAGGTGCGGCGGCGGCGGGCTTGGCATTTACAGTTGTCACGTTTATTTCGGGAATCGCAATTAGTGCGGTCAATCCTAAAGCGAAGGCTAATCAGGTTGCTGCTCCTTCCTACCTGATCGGCATGGCTTGCGGTGTTCTCTTCGGCTTGGTTTATGCAAAGACAAGTGAGTCAGACTCGATTAGACGCAGTGTAGCTCAGACGAAAGATGGCAAGACTAGGCAAGATTGGCGCAGTTTTGTGGTTGATCGCAAAGTCAAGGAAAGCGAGGAAATTACGTCATTCTACTTAAAACCTAAAGATGGAGGCGACGTTCCTAACTTTCAAGCTGGACAGTTCATCACCCTCAAGTTGGATGTACCTGGGCAGAAGCAGCCTGTGATTCGGCCTTATTCGATTTCGGATTACTCTGATGCCTGTGATTACTACCGAGTCTCGATTAAGCGGGAGTCAGCGCCTAAAGGGTCAGATGTGCCATCAGGAGTTGCGTCTAATTTCATGCATGACCAGATTCAAAAAGGAGCAGCGATCACAATCCAGCCGCCTAACGGTAGGTTTGTTCTGGACAATGACAAGTCATTACCTGTCGTACTGATTAGCAATGGCGTTGGGATCACGCCCTTTATCAGTATGGCGA
>CAXUIV010000505.1:0-4054 GCA_964250875.1 uncultured bacterium | reverse complement strand
TGGGATGGCACCGTCCAGCTTTTAGAACGAATCGATTAGGGGGGCGAGTAGGTCAAATTCTTACCCAGGCGCGGGTGGATGTAGCAGTATTTATTGATCGAGGAGTAGAGCGGTTAGAAACATTGCTGGTTGCTTACTCTGCTAATATTCATGACGAGTTAGGACTGGAAGTTGCCTTGAGACTTTTGGTTGGTAGCGATACTCGCCGTCTTACCGTTATTCGCGTGGCAACTGATGAGCAGGTCGAGAGTGAATTGAGCTACGAATTTAACTCAATGATGGAGCAATTGCCATCAACGGTACGCGAGCGTGTAGACCTCCAGATTGTCCGAGCGCCGGAGCCGATTCAGGCTGTAGTAGAAGCATCCGCAACCGCTGACTTGACCATTGCTGGTACCAGTCGTGCATGGGGAATTGAGCGTCAAACTCTAGGGCGGTATACAGACCAGCTGGCGATTCAGTGCCAGTCCTCACTCCTGATTACCCGTCGATACAGTCAAGTTACCTCTCAGCTTGCCTCAGTGCTTTCCGGTAGAAACAGTGAAGATACTCTTGACAAAAATGAAACAGGAGTCGAAGTGTAATGGGTCATTTTAATTCAAAGGCTCTGGCATTTTATGCTGGGGCAATCGCAGCGGTTGTGATTCTGTTTAGCACTGTCACTGCCTACGGAACATCCCATCTCAAGGCACCTGCTCCAATCAGCGGGCGTTATCCCCTTTCTTTCGCCCAACCGCCTAACTGTTTGAAATCCGATGCCTTGATGTTAACTATTCAGCAATCGGGTATCTACTTGAATGCATCTTTACTACCAATAAATACCGATAGTAAGTCAGCGAAACCTGCCGCACAAAAACCCTCACTCTCTGGGCATCTAAATAATGGACAGTTAAATTTATTTGGGCCTTCCAAGGCAAAAATCTGCGCTAGTGGCTCCAAAGATAATCCTTCCAACCAGATTGGTATTCAAGGCCAAGTACAAGGAAAGACTCTGCAAGGCCAAATGACTTTGAGTTCTATTCCAGGCCCAATTGCATTTACTGCTCAGCAAGCAGTCCAATCCGTAGAGAAGTCTGACAGTAAATAGGGCATGGGGCATAGTGGGTTACTTAATTCACCATTTTGTTAGGTGTATAAAATTAGACAAAATAACTTCTCGAATACTGGTAATGGCGTTCTATAAAAATTCCAAACCAAAATCTAAAACTCTATGAAGCGCTCGCTCACAATGCGGCACCAATTGGGTAATCTTAGCTTGATCGGCGTCGTGGCAGTGGTTGTTCTTGAAGCTGTCAGCTCATCGGCGTCAGCAGCAATTTTGGCAGACTGGCGCTTCGACCCAGTTGCTAAGCAATTGGAAATTACTCTTCAGGACGGGACAACGCCGCACTACTTCTTGTTGGATCAGCCTCCTCGGATTGTTCTCGATCTACCAAATACTCGGTTGGGTAGAGTGATTGCTCAACAGAATTACTCAGGACAGGTACGCCAAGTGCGGGTGTCACAGTTCCAACCAAACATAACTCGAATTGTCTTAGAGCTATCGCCTCTAGTGAACCTGGCTTCAGAGCAAGTGCAGCTACAGCGAGCAGAATCTTTATCTGGAGCCAATCAGGCGGATGAACGCTGGCTGCTGCGCCCTTTCGCTAGTCAAAATACTGCCCAAGATACGTCTGTCCCTGCACTCGCTCAAAGCACGTCTGTCCCTGTGCCTAGCACTCTACCCCCAGCTACTTTCGATCCTCAGCAGGTACCTACCGTTAGTGTGCCGCCTCCCGATCAAGCTATTACTAACGTGATGCCGGAAGCGATCGCACCTACGAGCGCTACACCACTGCCGACCAGTTCCAGCAGCCACAGTAGCCAGATAGATCATGTTGCTAATAGTCCTGCCTTGAGACAACCTCTTCGCGTCTCAGGTTACTCCACTGCGGCTTCGATGTTGAGAACAACACCCCGGTCTACTAACTTACTGACCCAAGCTGACAAGCCAGTCATTGAGTTTGGTCAACCCTTACCTAAAGCATCCCAACAGGCGACGGCGACGCCAACACCATTACAACCTGCTGCGTCAGAGGCAACGCCTCTAGGTTCGCTACCAAAACTACAGCCTGCTGCACCAGTTCTACCGCTTGATACTTCTCCAATCAGTACTGTAGGAACACCCTCTATCGTTGTGTCCCCCCCGCCGATTAGTAGCGCCTCCTCACCGGAAGCGGCAAGCAGCAGTCCTGCCAGCGATCGCTCGATTGGCAGCACTAGTCATTCGGTGCCAACTGCTGAGCAAACGAGTAGCCAGTCACCTGACATACTGCTACCTGCTGGCACTCAATTCAGTGTGCGCTATGCGGGCGAGTTTACCTTAACCCTAAAAGCTAACTCACCACTAAAGCAAGTGTTGCTGCTACAGGAGGATTTGCGCGACCTCAATGGCAATCTCATCGCTCCCGCTGACACTCCAGTCATTGGCCACTTTGAAACGAATGGACACGGCAGTCGCTTCGTCGCTCAGGCGATCGCCCGTTCTCCTCAAAACCTCCCCCTCGCTGCCCAATCTGACCTGCTGACCGCTTCTAGGTCGGCAACGCTGTTACCGGGTCAAATTGTACAAATTCATCTCATCACCCCAATGCGTTCGAGCTTGTAGAGACGTTCTACATAACGTCTCTACATCAAAACATTCAGACCTCATCTTTTTTTAGAACTTGTCTGTGCCTTGCGCCGGAACCACTGCTCCTGGTTGATTTTCATAGAAGTTTTTGGCACCGTCGTTCTGGTAGATGCAGTTGATGTCTGGTGAACTTCCTAGATCGCCGGTAAAACCAAATGTATTCATCCTATTCTTGCACTCGCGCACCTGATCCGACGTCACTAGTTTTCGTTGCTCTAAGAGGGACCAGTTGTTGGTACGCAGGACACATCCAGGACGCATACTGGGCTGAGACACGTAAACGTTGAAGGGGTTCAGCGTCACGAACAGGCGGGTGTCCATAACCATAGCGCTGGCACCATACTGTACGCAGATCTCAGGGTTCGGCGCTCTAGCGTCAATGAAATCACGGGAGACCACGTTTTTGGTATTAAAAGTTGCTGTCGAGCTAAAGGCAATGCCAATACCAATGCCAAGAATAAACACACCTGCCAGAATTGCTATGGAGGTGTAATTGAACTTGGAGAATGGAGATTTAGTATCAGTAGCTGTAGTTTTAGTAGATCTACGTCTCATTTTTGCATAACCAACTTCACGACAGGATCTTTGGAATATTTGTAACTGTTCCTATTCCTAGTATATGTAACTCAAAGCATACCCAAAAGATCATTTTGTCAGGTAGACGTGGCCCACCTACTCAACTCAACCTCTTGCGAACCTGGATGCTGCTTAGTCTAACCGATTAGAATATGACTGACCGTAGTTCTATTTGACACAACTCAGCTATAGCAACGTTTTTAGTTCAATGTCTCTAGGAGCCAATAACCTCTCGTGGACTTCCGATTAATTCCCCAGCTCATGGTGGATGCCGTTCCTGTGAGCATGTCCTACGTAGACATTGAGCAGCGCTACCGCTTTGTCAATAGACGGTGCGAGGAATGGTTTGGCTGTGCAACAAACATTGTTGGCAGGACGATCAAAGACATTTTGGGTGTGTTGGCTTACCAGGAAATTCGGGACTATGTTGAGGCAGTCTTATCTGGGGAAAAGGTTTCTTACAAACAAACCTTAGTTGACAGAAATGGTGAGGTGAGATATCTCCAGGTCGATTACATTCCCCATATCAGCGAAGCAGAAGTCTTGGGCTTCTTTGTTTTGAGCCAGGATCTAACCGAGTGCAAACAGGCTGAAGAGGTATTACGGCGGTTTAATACTGAGCTAGAGAACCAAGTTCAGGAACGCACAGCCCAGTTGCAACAAGCTCTTAAATTTGAGGCAATGCTCAAACGCATCACTGATAAGGTTCGCGATAGTCTTGACGAGAGCCAAATTTTTCAAACCACTGTACAGGAATTAGCCCAAGGTCTAGAAGTCATTCGCTGTAACACAGCCTGGTACAATGTG